>CAYRTA010000017.1:0-11051 GCA_964427045.1 uncultured Hoministercoradaptatus sp.
TCCGGCGGCCAGCAGCAGCGGCTATGTATCGCCAGAGCGCTGGCAGTTCACCCCGAGGTACTTTTGATGGATGAGCCCACATCAGCTTTGGACCCGATTTCCACTTCGAAGATCGAAGATCTTATGGAAGAACTGAAAAAGACATATACCGTGGTGATTGTAACGCACAATATGCAGCAGGCAGTTCGTGTGTCCGATGATACGGCATTCTTTCTGCTGGGCGAGATGGTGGAATTTGGAGAAACGAAGGAACTTTTTGCCTATCCGAAGGATAAGCGGACGGAGGATTATATAACCGGGAGGTTTGGTTAATGCGAAAAAAATATACCGATCAGTTGAAGCGGCTTAATGAGGAAATGATTCAGATGAGTTCCATGATTGAAGAGTCCATTGAAAAGGCGATTCAGACATTGATCAATCAGGATGTAGAACAGGCAAAGGAGATCATGAAGCACGATAATCTAATCAACCAGGAACAAAAGAAAATCGAGACGATCTGTTTTCAGCTCCTTATGCAGCAGCAGCCGGTAGCCAGTGATCTGCGCAGCATTTCCGCAGCCATGAAAATGGTAACAGATATGGAGCGAATCGGCGACCATGCGGCGGACATCTGTGAGATGACCTTGATGATGGCAAAACACGTGTATCTGCTGGATCTTACTGGGATCCGTCAGATGACGAAAGAGACCGTTTTGATGCTGATTCAGAGTATCGAAAGTTATGTGTCGAAAGATATGGAAAAGGCAAGATATGTAGTGAATCATGACGATGTGGTAGACTTGCTTTTTGAGAAAGTAAAGAAAGAATTAATCGGTGAGATTCAGCAAAATCCTAAATGCAGCGAGCAGGCGGCAGATATGCTGATGGTAGCCAAATATTTTGAACGAATCGGCGATCATGCAACCAATATTGCAGAGTGGGTTATTTTCTCCCTGGATGACCGGAAGGCGTGACCGACAGGGCTGGGCAGGACCAGTATTAAGCAAGTCTTACTGAAAGGAAATAAACAAAAACAGGCGCGGGTAAGAATCCCTGCGCCTGTTTTTGACTGAAATTTTACATGGATTTAACATACAGCATACAATGGATTTTACCTGGGCAAGATATAATCAGGATAATTAAGCAGATATACAGGTAAAGATGTATGATGGATGGAGGAAATTACATGGACATTTTTTTAGTTTTGACTCTGATTGGTGGTTTGGCGCTGTTTTTATATGGTATGGAGACCATGGGAGACGGTCTGGTGATGTTATCCGGCGGCCGTCTGGAACGGATCCTGGAGAAGCTGACTTCAAAACGGATTCTGGCCGTCTTGCTGGGTGCTGTGGTGACGGCGGTGATTCAATCATCTTCGGCCACTACAGTCATGGTTGTGGGATTTGTTAATTCCGGGATTATGAAGCTGGGGCAGGCAGTGGGAATTATTATGGGAGCGAACATTGGTACAACGATTACTTCCTGGCTTCTGTCACTGACCGGAATTGAAGGCAGCAGTATATTTATTAGGATGTTAAAACCATCATCCTTCTCGCCGATTCTGGCGGCAATTGGCATTATTATGCTGATGACCGCCAGAGAGAATTCGAAAAAGAAGCATATCGGCATGATTATGGTGGGTTTTGCAGTTCTGATGTTTGGTATGGATACCATGAGTGGCGCGGTTGCTCCATTGGCCGATAATGAAAAGTTTACCAATATTCTTCTTGCTTTTTCGAATCCCATTCTTGGTATGGCTGCAGGCGCCGTGCTGACGGCAATTATTCAGAGTTCTTCGGCTTCCGTAGGTATCTTGCAGGCACTTTGTATCACGGGAGCGGTCAGCTATAGTACGGCACTGCCGATTATTATGGGACAGAATATAGGAACTTGTGTGACCGCAATTCTGTCTTCCATCGGAGCCAGCAAAAATGCCCGGCGTGCATCGATGATTCATTTGTATTTTAACCTGATTGGCACTATTATTTTCATGGCCGTATTTTACAGTATCAACCGTTTTGTGGATTTTTCCTTTATGCATGAGGCTGCCGGCGCCTCCGGCATTGCGGTCGTGCATAGTTTGTTTAATATTGGATGTACGATCTGCCTGTTTCCCTTTGCTAATCAATTGGTAAAACTGGCCACGGTTACCATACCGGATAAAAAAGAAGGGGAAGCCTTATTACCGAAACAGGCCTGGGCAGCGCTGGACGAGCGATTTCTCGATCAGCCCGGCTTTGCCATGGAATTATCGAAGCAGGCAGCAGTGGAAATGGCAAAGAAATCCAAAGAATCTATCTGTAAGGCCATAGAAACGCTGCAGAATTATTCCGATGAAAAGGTACAGGAAGTAATTGGTCTTGAGCAGGAAATTGACCATTATGAAGATATGCTGGGCACCTATCTTGTGAAACTTTCCAGTCGGAATCTGTCGAAATCCGACAGTCAAATGTTGTCGATTCTTCTGCATAGCATCAGCGATTTTGAGCGAATTTCCGATCATGCCATCAATGTTGCGGAGTCGGCACAGGAATTGCGGGAAAATGGGATTCGTCTGACGAAAAAAGGACAGGAAGAATTACAGGTGTTTTCCTGCGCATTATATGATATTATAGGTAAGACAGTGGAGGTATTCCGGACGGCGGACGTGGAGGCCGCCAAACAGATTGAACCGCTGGAGGAAGTGATTGACGCGCTCAGTAAAGAGATGAAGAAGCGCCATGTAAACCGGCTTAGAGAAGGAAATTGTACGCTGGAGGCGGGAATCATTTTCGAAGATATTATTACCAATCTGGAACGGGTTTCGGATCATTGTTCCAACGTTGCGGTCTGCCTGATTCAGATCAGCGAGGATGAATATGAAACCCATGAATATCTGGATCACGTGACAGCCGGAAGTAATGTTTGGTTCCAGAAGGAATATCAGCGGCTGAAAGGCGTGTACGCGCTTCCGGTCAGGGAAAGGATAGGGTAATATGGCATTAATCTATGTGGTGGAAGATGACAGAAGCATACAGGAAATTGAGATGATTGCTTTAAAAAACAGCAATTACATGGTGTGCGCTTTCAACAACGCAAAGGATTTTTATAAGAGGACGGAAGAAATTTTACCGGATTTGGTACTGCTGGATATTATGCTCCCTGACGAAAGCGGCTATGATGTGATCAAAAAACTGCGTAAAAATCCTATGACCCAGCGGCTGCCGGTCATTATGGTGACGGCGAAATCCACGGAGATGGATATGGTGAAGGGGCTGGATGACGGTGCTGATGATTATATCCGAAAGCCTTTCTCCATCATGGAACTATTATCCAGAGTAAAGGCCCTGCTTCGCAGAAGCGGCGAGCCAGAGAAAAAAATGTTTCAGCTGGGGCAGCTGCTTTTGGATCACGAGCGCCATGTAGTCTGTGTAGATACTCATGAAGTGGAACTGACTTTCAAAGAATATGAATTGCTGCGTTATCTTTTAACCAACGTGGGAATCGTATTGTCCCGGGAATCCATTATGCGCCAGGTCTGGGGCACGGAATTTGAGGGCGAATCCCGCACCGTGGATGTCCATATCCGTACTTTGCGGATGAAATTGGGCGATGCGGGAGCCATGATACGGACAGTCCGTAACGTGGGATATGTGATAGAGGAAAATGGAGTATGAAACAAAAAATCAACCGGCATTTGGCGTTGATCGCAATTTTAGCGGTAGTGGCGACAACCATCGGTATCGTTCTGGTGTATTATAATCTGTTTCAGATGCAGGTACGCAGGGACCTGCGTATTGATGCGGAATTATTAAGTGATGCGGGGGTATTCCAGGAATCTTACAGTGCGTCGAATCGTGATGTGCCGGGACTGGAATCCGATTTATTTGGGCAGCTGAACCAGGATAATCTGCGCATTACCTGGATTAATGTGGACGGAACGGTTCTCTATGACAATGATATGGATGAGACAGAACTGGAAAATCATGCCGAACGGCCGGAGATCAAGGCAGCCTTTGCCACGGGTTCCGGCGAATGTGTCCGTCAGTCCGATACATTAAATATGAATACTTTTTATTACGCGCTGCGTCTGGACGACGGAACGGTTCTTCGTGTGTCTACGGAAGCCAGAAATCTGTTCAGCGTTTTTTGTACGGCATTCTGGCTGATCGCATTGTTTGTGGCGGCAATAGTAGGTATCTGCGTCTGGCTTTCCCATGTGCTGACCAGGCAGCTTTTGGCGCCTATCGAACGGATGGCAGAGAATATGGAAGATAGCAGCCAGCAGCCGGTATATAAGGAATTGGTTCCTTTTGCCAATAAAATCCGCAGCCAGCATGAAAATATTCTGGCGGCGGCCCAAAGCAGACAGGATTTTACGGCTAATGTTTCCCATGAATTAAAGACGCCGCTGACGGCAATTTCCGGTTATGCGGAATTGATTGAAAATCATATGACGGAGCCGGACCAGGAGGTTTACTTTGCCAGACAAATACAGGAAAATGCGCAGCGTCTGGTTTCACTGATTAATGACATTATCCGTTTGTCGGAATTGGATCATCGGGAAATGCCCAGGGATTTTACCCATATCGATCTGTATGAAACGGTCAAAGAATGCATGAGCGCGCTGAAAGTGAATGCCGATCACCGGCAGATACAGTTATCTCTTATGGGAGAAAGCGGAACGATTTATGGGGATAAAAGTCTGATTGTGGAGTTGATTATGAATCTGGCGCAGAATGCCATTCAATATAGTAATGCGGGAGGCCGTGTGGAGATTATAGTCAGTAAAGAGGAAGAGGGGATGGCCCTTACGGTGAAAGATACGGGAATCGGAATCCCCAAAGAACTGCAGGACCGGGTTTTTGAACGGTTTTACCGTGTGGATAAGAGCAGATCCCGGCAAACCGGAGGAACCGGCCTGGGTTTGGCCATTGTAAAGCACATTGTGGAATTGCACGACGCTGCCATAGAATTGGACAGTTACCCAGGAAAAGGAACCACCGTGTTGGTCAGGTTCTGATGTCACTTACGAAACGTGTTTATTATTCTGTCTCATCAGCAGCAACCTTGTTCATAACAGTTTCTAATTCGCGCAGCGCATTGAGAATTTCCCGGAACCGTTTTTCGCCGAGTTCGTCCATGACGGCGCTGTAACGTGCGATTAAAAGATCCCGTTGTTTTTCATAGGATTCTTTTCCGATTTCGGAAAGAGTGATATAGGTTCCTTTCTCACCCCTGCCGTCGTGTTTCCAATAGACAAGACCGCGATTGCTTAGTGACTGTACCATTTGGGAAACTTGTTGAATCGGTACATCCATTTCTTCTGCGATTTCCGCAAGGTATACTTTTTCATCTTGTTTATGAAGGCCAAGCCGGCGGCACAGCGCCGTAATGGTCGTATATTCCAAGGGGGAAATTTCTGTAAATAGGCTGTTGATATGTTCTCTGCTGATGAAATGCCGCACATAGGTCATTTCTTCGGTTAGCTGGATACGTAGTTCGTTTGCATTGGTCATATAGTATTCCTCCTTTTTGAAAAATTTGTTAGTCACTTGTTAAGCATACCATAAAAAACGGATTTTGGCTTATCTTTATAATAATTTAAGAATTATAAAGTTTGGCACTTGCTCTGGCTGCCCTGCGTTTGTAAGGAGGCGCCCATACAGCATACCTGCGGTATCGCGGGATAGCCGCAGGTTGAACGGTAAGTTATTTTTCAATACCCTTACGTGCCCGCAGTCCCCGGTCGAAAGGATGCTTGATCTTTTGTATTTCCGATACGTAGTCTGCCAGGGCAATCAGGTTTTGACTGGGGTCTTGCCCGGTCAGAATTAACTCCAGGTGCTCTGGCTTGTTTTTCATATAAGAAAGCAGCAGTTCTTCGTCAAAGAGCCCGTTTCGTATGGTGTAGATTAACTCATCCAGAAACAATACGTCATAATTTTCCGCTTCGGCCCGTTGGGTAATGAGGCGGAATTGATTTTCATAGTAAGCCTTTCGATCTGCTTTTTCTTCGGGCGTCATCTGAAAACTGAATTTTTCCTGTTCCAGCCCATCTATGAAAGTAATGTTGGGAACGGTTTCCAGAATTTTCCGCTCGCTGGTTTTATTGTTTTTCATAAATTGATAGATTAGCACACGGTAACCATAACCGGCGGCCCTTGTACAAAGGCCCATACCGGTAGTTGTTTTTCCTTTTCCATTTCCACAGTAAATATGGATACGGCCCGTATCTCTTTTCATGCTGAACCCTCCCGTTCTAACGATTCTAGTTCTTTTCCACCAGCAGACCACTGCGGTATGCCTGCAAAAGTTCTTTCAGTTCTTCGATGCGCCGGCGAAGCTGTTTTCCGGTGTCAGTATCACCGACGAAAATTCTTCTTGCCAGGCGGGTGATTTCGATATTATCGGATAAAATATCTGTTTCCTCTGCGATGGCATCCTCCGTGGACGTAAATGGCTGATGAGCTGCCAGACGCATACCCCAGGAATTATAAATCAGAGTGTAACCGGCGATACCAGTTTCCTTTTGATAGGCTTTGGCGAAACCGCCGTCGATAATAAGCAATTTTCCGCCGCACTTTATGGGGCTTTCGCCCGCTTTGTGATGTACGGGTACATGCCCGTTGACAATATGGCGTTTGCTGCCCTCCACCTGGAATTCATCCAAAATACTTTCTACCACTTCTTCATTATCCAGAAACTTATAGTAGGGGTTTTTCTTTTCCGTATAAGTTTCGGGTTCTGCCAGAAAGCAGCGTTCAAAAGTTGCCATCTTATGCTTACCAAACATGGGAGAGCCAGGGCCGCTCCAGATATACCAGAGGATATCCCGGCCCTTTTCCCGTTCCTCTTCGTCTACGGCAAAAAATGCTTTTCTTACATATTTCTCCAAAATATCGTACAGCGGGCGGCCCTGATAATATTGGCCGTATACTTCTACTTTTTTGAAGCTGCCGTCCTCATTTAAGGGGATACAGCCATGATAAAGCAGATTTCCATTGTAGATTTTATACAGACTTCCTTTTTTCAGTAAAAACATGGTATGTTTCTGCAATTTTTCGCAGCCGGTAAAAGCAGAGACTAACCGTTCTACCAATTCTTCTTCCTCTCTGGTTAAGGCGTAAGGATTTTTCGGATCAATGGTTGGAAAATGGGTATCCAGAAGCTGGTAGGACTTTCCCTCCAGGAAAATGGTTCCTTTTTCATAGTCAATTTTGTCTAGTAAAAGCCGGTTATCCATCCTGAAACCGGGTCGTTTTTGCAGGAGTGTTCCTTCCAGCTTATAAGCGATGATGGAAATGGCTTTGTACATTTTCCGGCTAAGTTCCTTTTCCACGGCGGTTTCATTGCTGGAACTTCCTTTGATGATGAAACATTCGCAAGGATCGTCCTGATACGTCCGCAGGGCGAAAGTGGCCAGCGGCAGCAGATTGATGCCGTAACCATCTTCCAGAATATCCAGATTGGAATAGCGGGCACAGATCCGAATGACATTGGCAATACAGGTCTTTTGGCCGGCGGCTGCGCCCATCCACAGGATGTCATGGTTTCCCCATTGAATATCCACCGAATGATAAGCCATCAATTTATCCATGATCAGGTGAGGGCCGGGGCCGCGGTCATAGATATCGCCTAATACATGCAAATGGTCCACAACCAGCCGCTGAATCAATTCGCTTAAAGCAATGATAAATTCCTCGGCCCGTCCGATTTCAATAATGGTAGTAATGATTTGCTCGTAATAGGCCTCTTTATCCTGGAGTTCAGGTTTTTCCGTGATTAATTCATCAATTATATAAGCGAAATCTGCCGGCATAGCTTTGTTTACTTTGGATTTTGTATACTTGGATGCAACCTGACGGCAAACTTCGATCAGACGATATAAAGTGATACCATACCACTCGTCCATACGTGGTTCGGATTTCCTGACAAGCTGCATTTTTTCCCTCGGGTAGTAGATAACCGTGGCCAACGCTTTTTTGTCGCGTGCACTTAAGGTATGACCGAAGATTTCGTCTATTTTTCTTCGTACCGTACCGGATCCGTTTTTCAATACATGAGAAAAGGCTTCGTATTCGCCGTGGACATCGGATAGAAAATGCTCGGTGCCTTTGGGAAGATTCAAAATAGCCTGCAGGTTAATAATTTCCGTGGACGCTTTGGCAATCGTGGGATATATTTCAGCCAATCGTTCCAGATATCGCAATTCCATTTTATCAATTTGTTTATTTTCCATGAGAATGTGCTCCCTTCGCCTCTGGGGTCTGCAAGATATCTTCATCATACCCTATATTCTGTGGTTCTGTCAAAAAATAATACGTTGACCCTGGGGTGAATTAGGGATATCATGAAAAAAAGGATATGTTTATTTGGGCGGGGCATTAAATCATAAAACCGCTTATGTGCAAGCACATCGTGGTTTATGACTTTTGACCCTGGCATCATTATATTCTGATGTATTACCGGAAATGTGGATGGAGAACATATGGAGACATTAAAAAACCCTTTTCTCCGTGTTGGGACGACACAGGGGAATCTGTATGGTGGGAATCAAATGCTGCTTCCCCGGCGGTATGTGAGGAAAGTGGGCTGCGGGGTTGTGGCGGCGCTCAACCTTTTGTTATATCTGGAAGCCTATGATTTACAGGCAGAATCCGGCAGGTGCTGCCGGCATTTAAATAAGCAGGGACAGCTATCCCTGGACACGTATAATCAATTGGCGGAATATCTGCGGCATCGTTATATTCCGGTGATACCTTGGGTTGGCGTCGTGGGTTATGCTCTGCCGTTTGGTTTGAATCTCTATTTTTGCAGACATAAAATTCCTTACAGAGCTATTTGGTGTGTCAGTAAAAAGAAACTGTGGAAACGGATGGAAGCAATGTTAAAAGATGACAAACCGGTGATTTTATCCATTGGACCCAATTGGCCCAACCGGTGGGGAAAGTCCTACCTGTCATTTTATCAGAAGGATGGCCAGGAAAACTACCGGAGAGTGACGAGAACACGGGCTCATTATGTAACTGTAACCGGTATGGACGATACGTGGCTGAAAATTTCTTCCTGGGGCAAAAAATATTACATAAACAGGCAAGAGTATGATTCCTATGTCCGGTCGTCCAGTAACTATGTGTTCAGTAATCTCGTACTGTTAATCAAACGATAGGCTTTAATTATACTGCAATTTATGAAAATCATAAACTGGAGGTTTCTATGGATTATTTAATCAGATCATTAAGGCAGGAAGAAATACCTATTTTAGATACATTTTTATATCAGGCAATTTATGTACCTGAGGGTGCTGCGGCTTTGCCAAAAGACATCATCAAGCAACCTGAGTTACAAGTATATGTGAAGGACTTTGGCAAAGAAAGAGCAGACCGTTGTTTTGTCGCTGAAGCCGGGGGAAAAATCATTGGCGCCGTGTGGGTTCGTATTATGGACGACTATGGTCATGTTGATGATGAGACCCCTTCCTTTGCAATTTCACTTCTGGAAGAGTTTCGAAATAACGGTGTTGGAACGGCATTGATGAAGCGGATGCTCCGGGAATTGAAGTCCCGGGGATACAAACAGGCCTCTCTGGCAGTTCAAGAGAAGAATTATGCGGTTCGTATGTATAAGAAGGTCGGCTTTGAAATTGTTGATGAGAATGATGAAGAATACATTATGATATGTAGGCTACAGTGAAAGAAACATGATAATTGCGGCACAAAGAAAACGGGGCGGTCAACAAAAGGTATTATGGCTAAACGCCATATGTCAAATCGCAGGAATGTTTGTTTACATGCGAGCATGACACATACATTCCTGCGATTTGCCGCATGGCCGAATAGTTACGAAAATACTTATAAAAATTTTTATAATGGCTTGACAAATGATATCATATGATATATATTAATATCAGTAACAGTTATCATTATTGAAAAGGAGAAGCAATGCCAGTATTAAAACGCAGCCGTCAGCGGGAGGCTATTAAGGAATTCCTTATGACCCGCGAAGATCACCCGACCGCGGATACCGTCTATCAGCAACTCCGGAAAACATATCCCAATATCAGCCTGGGAACGGTTTATCGTAATTTGGCCCTTTTGGCCGATATCGGTGAGATACAGAGGATATCGACCGGTGATAGTTCCGAACATTATGATGGAAAGCTTCAGCCGCATTATCACGTTATCTGTACCAAATGCGGCAGGATTACAGATATTGATCTTGCATATGATACATCGATAGAAGCGACAGCCACCAGGTTTTACAGTGGTAAGATTCAGAGCCATATTACGAATTTCTATGGGGTATGCGAAGACTGTTTGTCGGCTGAATCTGAAGATGAGGAAATGGAGTAAATCTTTGGAAGGTAAAGAAAATAGTTGACAGAGTCGGGATGATATGTTATATTAAAATAGTAATAATTACTATTATTAATTAAGAGAATGTAAATTATTAAGAAAAGGAGAGAAAGCACATGAAAAAATTTGTATGTAGTGTATGTGGTTATGTTTACGAAGGAGAAGCTGCACCGGAAGTCTGTCCAATCTGTAAAGCACCGGCTTCTAAATTTATCGAGCAGGGCGAAGAGATGACATGGGCAGCAGAGCACGTAGTAGGAGTAGCACAGGGTGTTCCGGAAGACATCATCGCTGATCTGAGATCCAATTTCGAAGGTGAGTGCTCTGAGGTTGGTATGTATCTGGCTATGGCAAGAGTTGCTCATAGAGAAGGATATCCGGAAATCGGTCTGTACTGGGAAAAGGCAGCTTATGAAGAAGCTGAACATGCAGCAAAATTTGCTGAACTTCTGGGAGAAGTTGTTACCGACAGCACCAAGAAAAACCTGGAGATGAGAGTTGAGGCTGAAAACGGAGCTACCGCTGGTAAGGTAGATCTGGCAAAACGCGCAAAAGCAGCTAATCTGGATGCAATTCATGATACTGTACATGAAATGGCCAGAGACGAGGCTCGTCACGGACGCGCATTCAAAGGCCTCCTCGAAAGATACTTTGGTTAAGCTACAAGCCATGCAAAATGGATAAATAAATGCCCTGCGAGTTTACTCGTAAGGGCATTTACTTATCCATTTTATA
>CAYRTA010000017.1:11151-27782 GCA_964427045.1 uncultured Hoministercoradaptatus sp.
CGGCGCCAGCCGTCCATGAGCGGCCGAAGGCGGCGAATGGGAGCATGGCGAAAAAAGCCATGGAAAAGGGAAAGCGAATGCCCTGGGAGTTTACTCGTAAGGGCATTTATTTATCCATTTTATACGGCGCCAGCCGTCCATGAGCGGCCGAAGGCGGCGAATGGGAGCATGGCGAAAAAGCCATGGAAAAGAGAAAGCGAATGCCCTGGGAGTTTACTCGTAAGGGCATTTACTTATCCATTTTATATAGATATTCAATCAGCCAGAACAATGGAATTGATGATTTCGTCGTAAATAGACTTATCGTAGTTGGCGCCGCCATAGTACCTGGTAACGACGATGATACGGACGGTGCCGTTTGTCATACAATCTTCTGTAAGGGAGGATTCCCTGCCATTTTCATCGAGATATAGACAACCAGTATGGACTCCGCTGTAATTGCCGATTTGCATGGTACCGATTGATCCGCCTCCGCCGGGTATCGGTTCTTCTAATCGTTTGGAAAGCGTGTAGTCCTCGATATTCTGACTGGTATCCGTTGTGGCGTCGCTGACTTCCAATTGATATTCCAATCCGCCATGAATTCCAAAAATGACAGGCAATCCATTTACTACCGACAAAGTCCAGTCAGAAGGATAAGTAAGGCTAAACAACTCATGTTCGTAAGTGGAAGTGGAATTGTTGTCTTCTGAATTTGCAGTTTCTGTGTTGGAGTTTTCTGAAGTTTTATCTTCCGGATTGCTGTCATCAGCCTTATCATCTGAATCCAAATCATTTGAAGTTTCATTATCCGAATCCGTATCATTTGAAGCTTTGTCATCCGAATCGGAGTTGCCGGAAGTATGGCTGCTCAAACGTGGCGATTGGGAGCGGCTGTTCTCCTGAGCGGCAGAGTTTCCGCCGCTTAGTATTTTGATTAGAAGAACGAGTATGATTAGGGCGGCGGCGCCCCCCAGAATCCATCGTTTTTTATTATTAAATGCTGACTGCAGAAAGCTGTTTGCCGGTTCCTCCTGTGCAGGCAGATCATGAAAAATAGGGCCGTTCTCCTCTGAGATTGAGACCGGTTCCTTTTGAATTGCCGCTTCCCGATTGTTAAAACTGCGTTCAGAGGTTTGTGTCTCGGTGTTATCGCCCTTGTCCTCCATATCTGTTACGTTTCTTATGTTATTATTAGAATTTGGTAATGAGGTATCTGCTGTCATATTGCTGGTATTCCGGTATAAGGTATCTTCGACAGCATTATCTGTATTCCGGGATGACATATCTGCAGGATTCGTCTGCAGGTCAGTTAATAATTCCCGGATACTCTGATACCGGTCTTTTTGGAAAACCGCCAATCCTTTCATAAGTGCCGCTTCCTGGTAATCCGGAATCTGAATGCCGAGGGATGAAGGTGCCGGTAAGGTTTCTCCCGCCATACGGTCCAGTGATTCCGTCGGAACTTGTCCGGTGATTGCCCGATACATGGTGGCGCAAAGACCGTAAACGTCTGTCCAGGGTCCCTGGCTGCCGCGGCTGCGATACTGTTCTTCCGGAGAATAGCCGGGTTTTAATATGACAGACAGACTTCGCTCCGTATTGGCCAGATAATTTCTTGCGGCGCCGAAGTCGAGCAGCTTGATGGTCCCTGAGGGTGTGATCATTAGATTATCGGGACTGATATCACGATGAATCAGGCCGGCATTATGAACCATTTCCAGTGAATCCATCAACGGTTCCATCAAATGGAAAACCCGTTCGGGTTCCATTCGTCCATTCTCCTTCAGAATGTGTTTCAAGGTTTCCCCTTCCACAAATTCCATGACGATATAGGCGGTTTTATTTTCCGGGAAGTAATCTTTTACGGTGACAATGCCAGGCAGGCTCCAGAATTTAGCCAGTCTTCTTGCCTCGTCGATAAACTGATCCAGTCCTTTTCGGAAATATTCGGATCGATAACCGCTTAACACACTCAGAGAATGTTCCGAACCAAAGCTGCGGGTCACGAAACCGTTGGGATAGTATTCTTTGATGGCTACTTTCAATTCCAGATTTAAATCCCATCCCAGATACGTGATGCCAAAGCCTCCCTCGCCTAATGCTTTGCCCACCAGATACTTGCCGTTCAGGATTGTTTTTGGCGGAAGATGGTGCGGAGGAACTTCATAGTTAGATTCATTAAAACCACAGTGCGGGCAAAATCTACCGCCTTCGTGGGGCTGCATACAACCCATGCAGAGATTCACATTCATATCATTTCTCCTTCCCGGGATCGGATAAAATCCTCATTAAAAAAATAATTGTTTTTGTTTCAGCAGGATTCATTTTATGTCATTGATGATAGTATAAAACCAGATTGAATTCAAGAAAAATAGTTGTTTTTGTGTAATTGTGACGATATAATATGATTATTATATATTGGTAAAACGATAAGATGAAAAAGGAAGGTGTTGCCAGTGAAACGGAAGGGAAGGGGAAGGACAGGTAATATTGGGCCGGATGTATTATCACTATTTGTCAGATGGCTGGGCCATTGCATGAGACAGGCAAAGGGAACTGCGATTTACGTGGTTGTTTTTGTCTGCCTTTTTTTTGCGGAGGCAATTCCGGCACATGCGGAGGATCAGACGGACTGGATGGCAGTCGTATTTGGATTTGGAAGTGATGAGTCCATACAAGGTATTATGAATGGTACACTGCTGGATGTGGATGGGACGACCATTGTAATCAGTGGTTATCTTGAAGCCTGGGAGAATTCATCGTTATTAGTAGCCTGCAGGGGTTCGGATGCCAGTGCCGTAGAGATTTCTTTGCTGGCAAATGACGAGAGTCTGGGAGTTGCTATTTTCCAGGCAAAGGGTTCGCTGGGAGGCTGCGGCGCTGACACGGCTGTCAGTTGTTCCACGTTGGCTGCGGGAAGCCAGATATATTATGGCGGTCTGGACTACATGGAAGAGGTGACGGTGTTGTCCGATTGTATCGTGCTGCTGGAAGGGCAGATATACGGGCAGGTTCAGATCAATGATTGTGTCTATATGCAGATGACGGAGGCATTTGATGAGATTCTTACCGGCGGTCCGGTATTTTCCGATCAGGGGTTGCTGGTGGGGTTTCTCGTGGATGTGGGTGATGGCTCCTTGTTTATGCCGGTGGATTATTTTTTGGATCTGACAGAGTCCGGACAGAGCGGAAGTACATCCGGCGGCCAGGGCAGTTCGGATCAGGGCAGTTCAGATGGTGATACAGGTGACAGCGGTTCTTCCGGCTCCCAGGGAAGTTCGGAAGGCGGATTTGGTTCCGGCGGTTCCGGTACGATAGCCAATATCAGCGCGGAGACATCGCCTGTATTGAGTACCTATTTTCTGGTGGCTACCGCATTGGCGCTGTTTGTATTTGTGGTTAGTCTGATTATATATAATAAACGGGAAATGCAGGTGCAGAGCGGTCAGGCAGAAGAATTTCCCAATTTACATCTGGCAGAAAAAGTGGAGTCAAAGATAGCTGCAATGTGTATGATCCGGGGTGTCAGCGGCTATTTTCAGGGACACAGTTTTCTGGTGGCTGCAAATACTGTCACATTTGGCAGGGATGCGGCCAAGTGTACGGTTGCTTATCCGACCGATACCAGAGGCGTAAGCGGGATTCATTGCAGAGTGGAATATTCCGGTTCAAAACTATATCTGACAGATTTGGGCTCAACTTACGGGACCTACTTGATAGACGGAACCCGTTTGAAAGAACATGTTGCTTATGAACTTCATAGTGGAGATCAGTTTTATCTGGCGGAAAAACGTAATCTGTTTCTGGTTCGGTAGGGGGGTGAAGAAATGAACACAATATTTTTTAGGGATGCTTCCGATATTAATAAAAATTTTAATTGGAAGGATATTTTTTCTGATGTATTCCAGCCGCACACGAAACAACAGAAAAACAGTCTTCTGACAAAAGGCATTGGTGATCAGGTTCCTGCCGAACAGACTATGCTGAAACAGTGGCAGAAGCCCTGGCTGTTTTTGCGGGTGGGCGTTGTGGCTGTCGCGCTTTCTATACTGGCCCTTGTAAGCTGGAATATTTTTGCCGGTATGGGAATGGGTGTGCTTTTGTTTATTTTGCCGGCTTTCGCTATTCCGTTGACAGCATTGATCTTCTACTGGGAAATGGATATTTCTGGAAAGATATCAATTTTTGAATTGTTGCTGTATATGCTTCTTGGAGGAATCCTGTCGCTGACGGTGACAGGTATTGTGAGAAACTACGGTTTGCTTGCGGAGGTTGCCTATATTGCCGGCCCTCTTCCGGAGGAATTGGCAAAATTTGTCGTTGTCTGGCTTCTTCTTAGCAGAAGGAAATATTGCTACGGAACCCAGGGTATTGTAATTGGCGGCGCCGTAGGTGCAGGGTTTGCGGCAATTGAAACTGCCGGATACGCATGGAATTCTTATGAAACGGCTTTTCAGGTGGCTCAGTATTTATCTGAAGTGACCCAGTCTCTTGCGAATACGCAGCTGCTTCGGGGCGTGCTTGCCATCGGAGGCCATGTGGTATGGGCGGCATTGTACGGCGGTGCGCTGGGGCTTGCCAAAGGCCGTGATAAAATGAAGATTTCCTATTTGGCGGACCCGATGGTGATTATGACCTGGACAGGAGCATTTTTGCTGCATACCCTTTGGAATCTTTCCGCGGTCGATCTTGTGGGAATCCTGCCGGAAGGACTGGTTCGTTTTCTGTATAATACGGAACGGATGTTTATCAAATATGTGATTTTGATTGTGTTGGCATGGATGTTCCTGTTTTTTGTAATGCGTAAATGTATTCGTCAGATGGTGGTGGTTTGTGAACGGGCACAGCCAGTAAACGCAGAATCGACTGGAGATTTATCTACGCGTCATCAACAGGCACATAAAAGGGCGCTTTTGACAGTGACTTCCAACGGTGAAATAAATGCCGGAAGGAGTTTTCCGCTGTTTGAGGGAAAGAGTCTGGTATTTGGACGGGATATTAAAAGAGCCAATATTATATTCCCGGAGAATACGAAGGGGGTTAGCGCCGTCCATTGTGAAATTAAGAAGAAGGAGGGGTATTTGGTTTTAATTGACCGCAATTCTACATATGGAACATATTTTTCCAATGGAACGAAATTGGAACCGAATGTCCCTTACAAGCTGCGGGATCATGTACAGTTTTATCTGGCAGCGAAGGAAAATGCGTTTACGGTGAAAATACCGAAAGAATAAAAAAGAATAAGAAATGAGGAGGAAAGAAACATGGAATTAAAGAAATGCCAAAACGGACATTATTATGACGCGTCGATTTATGAGGAGTGCCCTACTTGCAAGGAGACTCAGTATGGAGGTCGTACGATGGGACTATCAGAAGAACGGGAGACGCCCTTCCCGATTCCGCCACAGGATGAGCGGACAGCGCCCTTACAGGATGGATATACGGCGCCCGTGCAGAATGGATATACGGCCCCTTTGAAAGACGGTTACACGGTTCCGCTGACGGATGACCGCTATGCGGGACCTCGGAATCTGGATGATGGGCAGACGGTGGCGGTTGTCCATCAGGAATTAGGAATTGATCCGGTGGTCGGATGGCTGGTTAGTGTCAGCGGACAGGAAAAAGGCCGGGATTACCGGATTCATTCTGATAATAATTTTATTGGACGAAGCGAGACGATGGATATACGTATTCGGGGAGATGAAACGATATCCAGAATCAATCATGCAGTGGTGGCTTATGATACACGGGACAAGATTTTCTACTTTGCTCCGGGCGGAGGCCGCAGCATTAACCGCGTGAATGGAAAGGCCGTATTGGCTATGGTTCCGCTGAATGCGTATGATGAGATTGAAATCGGAAGAACCCGGCTGATATTTGTTCCCCTTTGCGGAGAAAGGTTTGAATGGAAGAATGAATAGTTATGCGGAGAATATAACACCGGAGGCTGCCGTTGAAGAGCCGACGGTTACGCCTGATTCCATTGCGGATGAACCAGCCGTTACGCCGGAAAGCACTGCCGGGGAACCGGACTCAGAAGCTGAGCCGTCAGCCGGGGAACCAGTGGCGGAACCGACGGACGCTTTGCCGGCCGATGGCGCAGATGAAGAAAACGATACGGAAATACCGGGTATAGAAATAGAAGAGGAAGAAGAGCAGGAAACAGAAGGAACGGAAATTGTCAGTCCCTTATCCTATATCAAAAGTCACGGTGTGGCGATTGGAGCAGGGATATTCGTAGTACTGCTGTTTCTTCTGGCGGTAAGGTGCGGACTGAAAAGAAAGCGGGCGAAAAAGACAGCTGAAAACAGACGAAGATCCGGCACAGACCGGGAGAACGAGACTGTGACCGATCCGCCGGCGCCGGATGAATTTGAAAACTATGGAGGGACCCTTGCCATGGAAGGCGCGGAAGGCGGCACAATCACAGAGGCGGATGATGATTTGAAAAAAAGGCCGGAAGGACTTTATGTAAGTAAGGTCCATAATATTGGAAAACGAAAAAGTCAGCAGGATTCCTTTGGATTGTCTCAGGAAGGGACATATTTGAATCCGGAAGGAAAAGGAGTATTGGCCATTGTGGCAGATGGTATGGGAGGTCTGCAAAATGGCGGTGAAATCAGTGCGTTGGTAACGATGTCGATGATGAAGGCCTTTGACGGACAAACAGATGGCCTGACAGCAGATCAGGAATTACTCCGTATGTTAAACCAGGCAAATCAGAATGTAAACGCGCTGCTTCAATCCAGTCATATACAAAAAGGCGGTTCTACGCTGGTGGCGGTTATCGTTCGCGGTAACGATCTGTATTGGCTTACGGTAGGAGACAGTCACCTCTGTCTGTATCGTGATAATGTATTAATGCAGATTAACCGTGACCACATTTACGGCGTTGAACTGGATGAGATGGCAGCCAGAGGAGAAATTAGTGTGCAGAGGGCGCTGGAGGATCCGCAGCGAAAAGCCCTTACCAGCTATATCGGTATGGGAAAAATCGAGAAGATTGACCGGAATATCCGGCCGCTTAAATTGCGAAAAGGCGATCGGCTGATTTTAATGTCGGATGGTATTTTCGGCACGCTTTCGGATGATGAATTGACTGCGGCCCTGCATCTGCCGGTGGACGAAAGCGCGGTTGCCATCGATCAGATGATTCAGGCCAGGAGAAAACCGTCACAGGATAATTACACGGCTGTTATTTTAGAATATGTGTAGGTGAATGGAAATGGAGTTGGATTTTGACAGATTATGTCTAAAATGCATGAACTTTTCGGTTTATCATGGCCGGTGTACCGTTTGCCATACGTCATGGCCTTTGTCTGGCAAGACAGGGGCCGCAAACATAAATTTTCAGCAGGAACCCAGTTATGCGCTTTTGCCGGGAACCATTCTTTCCGGTAAATATCTGCTTGGCAGCGTACTGGGCTGCGGCGGTTTCGGTATCACCTATCTGGGGTTGGATCTGGAAACTTTAAAAAAGGTAGCAGTCAAAGAATATATGCCGGTGGGGGCGGTACAGAGAATACCGGGACAGAGAGAGGTTACAGCTCATAACGAGGAAACCTTTTCGTATGGGTTAAACCGTTTTTATGATGAAGCAAGGACAATGTATAGATACCGCGGCCATCCTAATCTGGTACCCATCTATAAATTGTTTCGGGAAAATCATACGGCGTATTATGTGATGGAGTATCTGGAGGGCGGTGATTTGAGAACACTGCTTAGAAGGAGCGGAGGAAAGGTCAGTTATCCCGCTATGATGGAAATTGTGATGCAAATTCTGGATGCATTGGAATATATTCATCAGGATGGCATGATTCATCGGGATATTAGTCCGGATAATATTTTTGTGGGCAGACCGGTCAAGCTGATTGATTTTGGAGCGGCACGGGTGGCCTTTGCCAATCGCAGCGGAACGCTTTCTGTGATTTTGAAAAAAGGATTTGCCCCGGAAGAGCAGTACCGGAAACATGGCAGACAGGGCCCCTGGACAGATATATACGCACTTTGCGCAACCATGTACTATTGTCTTACGGGGCAGATGGTGCCGGAAGCGCCGGAACGGCTGATACAGGATTCATTGGCGGATATCCGGCTGCTGGAACCTTCTGTGCCCACCTATAGTGCGGCGGCTATCATGAAGGGCCTGGCGGTGAAGGCGGAGAATCGATATTCCTGTGTATCGGATTTCAGACTTGCGCTGAACGGCCAGTATGCTGCTTCTTCCGTAAAAGAGTGTCCTATTGATATGGTCCGGGTTATTGGACTTAGAGGAACGTATGCGGGCAGCAGTTTTTCGGTAAGGCAGCAAGCCGTTTTCGGAAGAGAACGTTCGTCATGTCAGGTGGTATTTCCTCAGGAAACGCCGGGCGTAAGCAGAATACATTGTATTCTTTTGGTTGACCGGGAGCAGAACCAGGTATGGCTGGAAGACCGAAATTCTACCTATGGCACCTGGGTCAATGACCGGAAATTAGACAGAGGGAGCCGCGTGGCCTTAAGTCCGGGCGATCGTATTCGTTTCGGACGGAACCAACTATTTGAAGTGGAATTTTGACGGAGGAACAGTCATGATCAGGATGGCAGAAATTTCAAATCAGGGAGGCAGAGAATACAACGAGGACAGTGTAGTTCTCTGGGATGACACGAAACGTCAATGTGTTCTGGTGGCAGATGGACTGGGTGGTCATGGCGGCGGGAAAACGGCTTCCCAGCTGGCTGTCGATCAAATGCGGGCATCCGGAGAAAATCAGTCCGTGTGGGATGAAACCTGGATCTATCAGATGTACCAGCAGGTAAATCAAGTAATTTTAGATGCGCAGACCGCTTCCTGTAAGATGAAAACGACGTGTGTCAGTCTGTATGTAGATAAAGGGCATGCTCTTTGGGCTCATTTGGGAGATTCTCGTTTGTACCATTTTGTGGATGGAGTTCTTGTATCTGTGACGCGGGATCACAGTGTTTCCCAAATGGCGGTATTGTCCGGTGAAATTTCTCAAAACCAGATCCGGCATCACGTGGACCGAAATAAAGTTCTGCGTGCGCTGGGGGTGAATACGGAAGCAAAACCGGACATAGCGGAAGCAGCATTAAACGACGGACGATTCCATGCTTTTTTGCTTTGTACGGACGGATTTTGGGAATACGTGCTGGAGGACGAAATGGAGATTGATTTGGCAAAAACAGAAGAGCCTTCCGCATGGCTGAGTTACATGGTGGAAAGACTTCGAAGGCGGGCCAGGAAGAATCATGATAATTATTCTGCGGCAGCCTTATTTTATAAAGGAGATATATTATGAAAAAGGGAATGAGGGCAAAACGAAAATGGATAACTGCCTTGCTGTGTGCTGGTTTGCTGGGTGGTTTGACGCCTGTAATGGCGGCGGAATCGTTGGAACTTCATATGGAAGGAAGCCGTGTAGAGGATCAGAATCTGATTATTTACGTGAATGATTCGCTGGAGCGGTCAGAAGAAGAGACGAATCCCGAGAATTACCAGATTACCCTGGGGGATTCCACGCTGCCCTGTATGTCGGCGGCGTATTTCGGTGATACGGAAGAGGTAACGGCCTATGTTTATCTGGTGGATGTGTCAGGATCCATCAGCAGCAGTAAACTGGAACAAATGAAAGCGTATTTAAAGGAAGTAACGGCACAGATCGGCGAGGATGACCTGGTGTGTCTGATTACGCTGGGAAACGAGATGAATATAGGAGGTTTTATTAGCGGTCAGGAAAATATAAATACGCAGATTGATGAGATTGAGCGGCTGACGGATGATACAAATTTATATTATGGGATTGTGGAATCCCTGAAGCTTCTGGACAGCGGGGGCCATGGAGCCAATAAGGAGGCGCTGTTGATTCTTTCAGATGGACAAGATGACCAGACAACGGGTATTACCAGAGAAGAGGTAAACGCCTTTTTGGAAAAGACCAACATTCCGGTCTATACGGTGGCCATGTTAGATGAAAATTCCAGTAAACAGCAGCAGGAATTTGCGAAAATATTGGGAAGCTTTGCCAGACTGTCGGCAGGAGGTATTCATACGACGTTGGGAGCAGAAGATATTTCCGCAAAAGAAAGTGCGGCCCGCATGGTGAATTCGCTGGAGGACGGACTGGTATTGACAGCCGATCTAAGTGGTTATGAGCCGGAAACGGGCCAGGCTTATTTGCAGGTAGAACTATCCGTCGATGGCGTTGGAACTGCCAGTGATGGTTATTATATTTCGGAGAAAGATTTGTCTGCCGCCATTCAAAGCGGAGAGCAGGAAGTAAAAGAAAGTGATGGGGAAGATGATTCTGAGGCGGAAGATGCCGTGCCGGAAGACGGATCTGCGGACGGGGATGAAGCTTCTGACGGAGAAAACGCTTCTGGTGATGACGCCAATCGTTCTCAGGAGGGTGAAGGCGGTTTTTCCATAGGACTGATTGTCGGTATTATAGTGGCGGCGGTTGTTCTCGTGTTACTGGTGGTGCTCTTTAAAAAGAAAAAAGGGAACCGTCAGGAAGAACCGGAGGATACGGAAAATGAAATTCGTGAAATACCGGATGATCAGGAGCAGGGTTCGGATGACGGAATCAGCGAAGTATCCGACGGAGAATCGGGAGAACAAGCAGATGCCAAACCGAAACAGGAAAGTGAAGAAGCGGCCGAAGATATTGTGGCAAAACTGGAACGGAATCTTTCGGCGGAACAGACAAACAGAGAGGAAACGATAGTATATCTGACCCGCATTGGCATGGCAGAACACCGAACCTATGAAATTCGTATTCAGGGAGAGGTTACCATCGGGCGTGCGCCGGATAAAGCAACCTATGCTTTTCCGGAGGATCGTCATATGTCCGGACTGCACTGCGCTATCGCGTATGTGAATAGACGCCTGATTCTTCGGGATTTGGGTTCCAAAAACGGAACGCAGGTCAATGGCGTACCGATAACGGCGCCGTATGCATTAAATTGTGATGATGTGATTCATATAGGAAAAACAGAGTTGAGAATACATTGGTAAAGAAAGGAACGAAAATGGAACTGAATCTCTGTATGGGTTGTATGAGGGAAAAAGAGGAACAAGTTCCCTGTCCCCATTGTGGATTTGACGATCGTACATATGAAATCCTGCCGCATCACTTGCCGCCCGGAACCATATTAAACGGAAAGTATATGTTGGGGAAGGTCCTGGGAGAAGGGGGATTTGGTATTACCTATCTGGGATGGGACATTAATTTGCAATTAAAGGTAGCCATCAAGGAATATTATCCAAACGGCCTGGTTACCAGAGGAACAACCTCGGACTGTAAAGTTACCATACTGACAGGAAAACGGTCGGAAATTTTTCAGAAAGGCCTGAATAAATTTGTGGATGAGGCCAGGAGACTGGCAAAATTCTGGGGACTTCCGGGAATTGTGGCTGTAAAGGATTATTTCGAAGCCAATCGGACTGCCTATATCGTTATGGAATTTGCAGAGGGAAGAACCCTGAAGCAGTTATTGGCCAGTAACGAGGGCCTTATGGATGTGGATACGGTTCTTACCATGATGCGGCCCGTAATGGATGCGCTGGAAATGGTTCATCAATCAGGGATGATTCACCGTGATATCAGTCCCGATAATTTAATGGTTGACCGGAAAGGCAAGGTAAAACTTCTGGATTTTGGGGCGGCAAGAAGCTTTATGGAAAATGACGGTAAGAGTTTGTCTGTCATGCTGAAACCAGGCTACGCGCCGCTGGAACAGTATTCCAGTAATGGAGAACAGGGTCCATGGACCGATGTATATGGTCTGTGTGCGACTATTTATCGGGCAATTACCGGCTTTGTTCCGCTGGAAGTTATGGAGCGGATGGTAAAGGATGAATTGAAAAAACCATCGGATTATGGGGTCAGAATTCATCCGGCACAGGAAGCAGCCATCATGAAGGGACTCACGATTTTGAAAAAAGACCGGATTCAAAGTGTCAGTGAATTGCGTATTTTGCTGTACCAGGATATGACAGACGGGGAAGATGCACAGCGAAGGTCAAAAGAAACGTATCAAAACCAGTCAGAGGAACACCAAAGACAGGAGGAAGAGCGCCAAAAGCAGGAAGCGGAAAACCGAAGACGGGAGGAAGAACGCCAAAGGCAGGAGGCGGAAAACCGAAGACGGGAGGAAGAGCGCCAAAAGCAGGAAGCGGAACACCAAAGACAGGAGGAAGAACGCCAAAGGCAGGAAGCGGAAAACCGAAGACGGGAGGAAGAACGCCAAAGGCAGGAAGCGGAGCGCCAAAGATGGGAGGCGGAGCGTCAAAAGAAGGAGACAGAGAAGAAAGGAACGGATTCAAAGAAGCTGCTTTCCTATATGACAATTGCCTGCGGTATATTGGCCGTAATCGCCATAGCGCTCATTGGTTTCTTCGTCCTTTCCGGCAGACAGGACAGCAGTACGCAAACGACTGGCAGAACGGCAAATCTTCCTGTGGAAAGCAGCAATGTGATTGACTGGAACGATTCTTGTATGGAACGGATGGTACGCAAGGCGTTAGACCGGCCGGAAGGTGATATTTACGAAAGTGATTTGGAAGCCATTACCGTACTTCGCATGATGAGCAATGAAATCAGTATGCTGGAGGATACACAAGGGGATGAAAAGCTAACAGGTTCCTATATGGAGGTAGTTTTATTATCGCTGGAAGATTTACAGTATTTTCCCAATCTAAAGGTTCTGCAGATTTCCAATCACCATGAATTGGCTGATGAGAGTATTCTCTGCGGAGAGGGGTTCCGCTCGGCGCTGGAAGGTCTCGAGGAACTTACGTTGTCTGATGACGGAATCTCTGATTTATCCTTCCTGGAAGGATTGGAAAACCTGACATCTCTGGATATATCAGGAAACATGATTCAGGATATAGAGATATTAAGCGAATTTACCGCACTGGAACAATTAAACATTGCGGCTAATGAAAAGTTGAATACCATCTCGCCTATCAAAGATCTGGAATCTTTAAGAGAACTGAAACTATATGGTCTGACAGAAGTTTCGCCATATGAACTGTGTTCCATGACCGGTCTTACCAGTCTGGATATGTCAGGCATGGATTTGCAGGATCTGGATTTTTTGTCGGGATTAACACAGTTAAAGGAACTGGATTTGGGTTATAACGACTTTAATAATATCGATGATCTGAAAACACTGACTTCCCTGGAAACTTTATATTTAACCCATGGAGATATGACAGATATTGAAGTGCTGGAGAACCTTGATAATCTGCAGATTCTTGATATTGGCAGTGCCCAGGATGTGGAAAGCCTGGCTCCCTTGCAAAATCTGACAAATTTGAAAGAACTGCATGTCGATTTTGTTGATGCCGCAGAAACATGGGAAGGGCGGGAGGTGATTCAGTATCTGTGCTCCAACGGCCAGTTAGAAAATCTGGATATGGCCGGGGTTGATGTGACAAACCTGGACTTTCTGAAGGGCGCCTCTGATCTTCGCGTTTTAGATGTGTCTTATTCAACTCTGGAAGACATAGGTGGAATAGAGAACTTGACAAAGCTGGAAGAACTGGATCTGTCTTCCAATGAGGGTACATTTTCCCTGGAAGCGCTGCTTTGGCTGGCCAACTTGAAAACATTAGATCTTAATAAATCCGATGTAGAAGATATCAGCATGTTGAGCTTCGTGACGTCGCTGGAGACTCTGGATTTGTCTTATAATTCTCTCCAGGATGGAGATTTGGAAGATTTGATGCCCTGGCTGACAAACCTGAAGGATTTGGATCTCAGTCATAATGAACTTCAGGATATCAGTTTTTTGCAGGAACTGGAAGGCCTGGAAACACTTTCCCTGAGATACAATGAAATCAGTGATTTGAGCCCGCTTCAAAATCTGTGCAACTTGCAGGAATGTGATCTGGAAGAAAATCCCGTTCGCGGTATTGAACCGCTTGGAGGGCTTACGAATCTTCGTAAACTTTATCTGAGCGGCGACGGTATTTGTGAATTGGAACCATTGGGAAATCTGACGCGGCTTGAACGGCTGGATATCAGCAATGCTGCCGTGGAAGATTACACGTCCCTTGCCGGGCTTACTTCGTTGGAACGCCTGGAAATTACGAACAATGCAGTTCCTGTCAGCTGCAAAGAATTAGGGGAATTGCAGCAATTGATCTATCTGGATTTGAGTGGTAATAATTTGGATGACATTGAAGGCCTGAACGCATTGGAATATCTGAGCACCCTGTATTTGTCAAATAATCAAATCCGTGATATCAGCGTTCTCAACGGATTGGAAAGATTGGAGACATTACATTTATCAAAAAATCCGCTGCAGGATATCAGTGTTTTAGAGGATTTTACTTATCTGCGGTCTTTATATATGGACGATTGCGGAATTAACGATGTCAGTTCTTTACAGGGACTGATTCATATGGAATATTTGTATTTGTCCGACAATAATATTACGGATCCAAGTCCGCTGGCTTCTCTGATAAATCTCAGACGGCTGGATTTGTCGGACAATCAGGGGATTGACGTCAGTAGTTTGGAAGCGGTTCCGGAAGTGGCGGCGGCCCTGGAAACATGATGTTTGTCAGTTTCGGGCAAGGCCCGACAATATGGAGTTGCAGAAAGGGGGGGTTGTCTATTTCCCGACAACCCCCTTTCTGCAGCCGCTTCCAGTCTTAATAATTAATAAAGTGAAGCCAGAATATCCACACAGGTATCGATGCCAAGTTTGCCGCTGTCCAGGGCAACGTGATAGTTCTGCATCTTGCCCCATTCCGTATCGGTATATAACTGATAATACGTTCTGCGGCGTTTATCTTTATCCCGCAGCCGTTTTTCCGGTGCTTCTTTGCTTTCGCCGTATACGGATATGATACGGTTCTGGCGGAACTCCATATTTGCATGGATGAATACGGTCAGACAGTCTGCTTTATCTCTGAGAATATAGTCCGCGCATCTTCCTATAATAACGCAGGAACTTTTTTCAGCCAGTTCCTTAATCAGGGTACTCTGAAGCTGCCATAAGTCATCCTGAACGGAGTGACCATAATAATCACGGCCTGCCATCAGACCAGATAACCAGTGGGAGGAAGCGGAATGTTCGCCCCATTCCTTTATATATTCTTTAGATAGGCCACTTTGCTCTGCGATCTGCATGATGATTTCCTGATCGTAGCAGGGAATTCCCAGGCGTTCTGCAAGTTTTTTTCCTACGGTTCGGCCGCCGCTGCCGAATTCACGGCTAATTGTAATAACTCTGTTACCCATAATTGATACCTCCTTTTCCGGGTTAAATCTAAACCTACATGCCTGATGGCGCTTGACCGCCACGCATGAAAGTCGATCACTCCGCGCTGTACGCTCTCGTGATCGCCGCCAATATTCGCATTTCGCCCTATCGGCCTGCATGCTCATATTGGCTTGACCGGCAAATGTCCATGCGTCTGTGCGTGCGAGCACGCCCATCCGATGGCCGCTTGCCGACACTTTCACAATAAAAAGGACACGCACCAACGACCGATGTTATGTGTATCGTATCTGCAATCTTATCGTTCGCATGTATCGTGTCTGCTTTATGTCTTACTCATATTCTGTCAGATTTATGCATATTTGTCAAGTTTCAAGCACAATCATGATAAATTTTTGGTTATTATTTGGAGAAGGCCGAAACGCTTTTCTCTTAAAAACCGAACAGGAAAGGATTTCTTTCACAAAAGTGAAATCTGTTGTGGACAACCTAAAATTCTTGTTATATAATGATTTCACGCGTAAAAGTTTTACACTTTAAAACCCTAAAGGAAAATCTTAGAAGATCCGGGTAAGATCCTGAGGGTAAATCTTAAAGGAAAAGAAGGAGACGAAAACATGAGAAAGAAATTTAAAGCAACGATGGGTATTCTGCTTGCCGGTGCTCTGACCATGTCCGCTTTTGCAGGCTGCGGCAGCAGTGATAGTGAAGACACTGGTTCTGCAGACAGCACTTCAGAAGAAAGCGCGGCTGTAGACGATACGACAGATGCTGCCGATACTACGGAATCCACGGAAACCTATACGGTAGGTATCTGCCAGTTGGTACAGCATACGGCTCTTGATGCAGCTACGGAAGGATTTAAGGATGCGCTGACAGAGAAACTTGGGGACAGCGTAACTTTTGATGAGCAGAACGCTTCCGGCGAGGCTACAAACTGTACAACCATCGTTTCCAAATTTGTATCTGACGACGTAGATCTGATTCTGGCTAACGCAACTGCTTCTCTGACATCTGCTGCAGAAGCTACTGAGACCATCCCGATCGTTGGCACCTCTATTACTGACTATGCTACTGCTCTGGGAATTGAAGACTGGAACGGTACTACCGGATTTAATGTAACCGGTACTGCAGACCTGGCTCCTCTGGCAGATCAGGCCGCTATGATCGTAGAACTGGTTCCGGATGTTCAGACAGTTGGTATTCTGTATTGCTCAGCAGAAGCAAACTCCAAATATTAGTCTGACGTTATCGAAGAGGAACTGGCTGCTCTGAATGTAGAGACAAAAGTGTACACCTTCGTTGATACAAACGATGTAACATCTGTTACTCAGCAGGCCGTAGCTGAATGTGATGTTCTTTATATCCCGACAATGAAGTCGATGGACAAATAAAGCCAGTAAAATCAAGGGTTT
>CAYRTA010000018.1:0-27682 GCA_964427045.1 uncultured Hoministercoradaptatus sp.
CACAAACCAGTCTGACTGGGACAAATTCTGCTTTACTTCACGCATAATCTCCATCATGGCCGGAAGATCCGCCTCCTTTGCCAATCGTAAGTGAAATATCATCCTATCCTCCTTTCCGCCGCAGCGCCATCCTGTGCGGAGCGCTTTTTGTACCATAGGAAACCGTATTGTGTTAAGAACAAAATGGAGTATTATGAAACAAAAGAAACCTGCTTCTTCAGATCATACCTTTCTGACCGAAAGAAGCGGTTTTCATTCTTTTAACGGCTTTTATTCTTTTCGTGTTTCTTTAACTGCCACCGCCATCTGATATTGTGCCCGATGACGGTCCTCCACGATATCTTTCGGATAGCGAATTACTCCATGATTATCATAAGGGTCATTAAAGTAATATCCTTCCTCATCGTAACCCACCAGAAGCATACAATGCTCATTGGATATCCAGGTAAATAATTCTCCTGACTCCAGAAGTCTCCACTGCGGTCCTATGACCGGCTCGCGCATGTTGATGCTGGCCCAGAAGATCACCGGCATCCCCTGGTCAATATAACGTTCCAGCAACGTTTCCATATCGGTGCCCGTCTCATCCAAAACCGCATAGGAATCTCCAAGAATACCTTTCAGGGCTTCCCCGATCACCGGCGCATAGCAGCCAAAGGAATCGTCATCATAAGGACTGCCGCAAAATACCTTCCTGGGATCCGGCCCATACAATTCTCCCTCCCGCACTTCAAAAGACTGCTTCTTAAGGTACCGGGAAATAAAATCATCTACCGTCAGATCATATCCCAAATACTGTAATAACATGACAGCGGACACGCTTTCACAGCCCGTAGGATAGCGCACGCTTTGATCGATGTACGGTACCTCTATATAAGGCCGTCTGCTAGGCATTTTCTTTTTCCTTTCCCGCGCAAATCTTTTTCATCACAGTCAAAACAATGAATAAGAGAATCAGGCTCACAAGCAGAGTCAGCCACCAGACACGGACAACCCCGGCAAACAGATAACCGGCGATACAAACGATGGCCACAACGGCCGCATACTGCATCTGGGTTGATACGTGATTAATGTGATTACTCTGCGCACCTGCAGAAGACATAACCGTCGTATCGGAAATCGGAGATACGTGGTCACCGCAAACGGCGCCGGCCAGTACGGCAGAAACGGCGATCACCATCATCTCAATATTTCCCGGGAACATGGCAACCACAATCGGTACTAAAATAGCGAAAGTACCCCAGCTTGTTCCGGTTGAGAATGCCAGGAAAATAGCAATAACAAACATAATTGCCGGAATAAAGATACTTGCGGAAGCGTTGGTTCCTACAATCGTTTCCACGAAATCAGCGATTCCCAGCGCATCGCCGACACCTTTCAGGGTCCAGGCAAAGATCAGAATGGTAATTGCCGGAACCATCAGTTTAAATCCTTCCGCCAGGCTGTCCATAAAATCTTTGAAATGAACAACTTTTCTTGGAAGATACAAAATCATCATAAAGAATACGGTAACCAATGTCGCAAAGATCAGGCTGATTTCTGCATCACAGCCGGCAAATGCGGTAATGATATCCGTAGCGCCATCCAGATAACCGGTATAAATCATAGCGCCGACAGCAGATACAATCAATACCACTACCGGAAGCACCAGATCAAATACTCTTCCGTGGGAAGAAATCTTATCTTCCTGCACATTATCAAACTCTTCCGCACCGGAAGTAAAAAGATCGCCGTTGGCAGCATTTCTTTCATGCTTTTTCATCAGGCCGAAGTCAAATCCGGAAATGATGATATACAATACCATGGCAATGGTAAGAAGGGCATAGAGATTGTACGGGATCGTACGAAGGAACAACTGGAAACCAGTAATTCCCGCATCTTCCGGCACATAGGAATTAACGGCCGCCGCCCAGCTGGAAACCGGAGCGATAATACAAACCGGGGCCGCCGTTGCATCAATGATATAAGCCAGTTTCGCTCTGGACACTTTAAAGCGGTCCGTTACCGGACGCATAACGGAACCAACCGTCAGACAGTTAAAATAATCATCTACAAAGATCAAAATACCCAGTCCCGTAGTGGACAAAAGCGCTGACCTTTTCGATTTGATCTTGCTGCTCGCCCATTCACCGTAGGCAGCAGAACCGCCGGACTTGGCCATCAGTACGATAATCATACCAAGCAGCACATCAAAAATCAAAATATTTACATCCATACTGTCCTTCATAATGTCAAATAAAGCGACGAATGCATTCCAGGGATGAAATCCTGTGTACAGGAGCGCGCCTACTGCCACGCCAATAAACAGAGAACTGTACACCTCTTTGGTCACCAAAGCCAATACAATAGCCAGAAGCGGCGGAACCAGCGACCACCAGGTTCCCACAAACATTGAGCCATCCATAATATGTCTCCTCCCTCTTACTTATAGATCTTTCCCGTCTGCTCACGCAGACTTACTTTGCGGGTCATTGCCCGAAACATCATCATACGAAACGGCCATATGACGATAAAAGGGCGCAGCCAGCCATAGCACTACGCCCTTGTATATCCCCTAGTATATAATCAAATAAGAAAAACGTCAATTATAGTTATTATTTTGTCAAATATTGTCACCGGATGACAATAAAATACATTCGAGCTCCTTCGGTGAGGATACCACAATGGAAGCTCCCTTTTTCATCAGCACCCCGGCGTCCCGAAATCCCCAGTTCACACAGATACCATCCATCCGCGCATTTTGGGCCGTCTCAATATCCACTTCGGAATCACCGATATACACGGCGGCCTGTCTGTCCGTATTCAAAAGACGCAGCACTTCGTTCACCGAATCCGGAGCCGGTTTTCTGCGGATATTCTTCCGCTCTCCCACCGCCACGTCAAAACAATCCGGAAAATATTGTTCCACCAGCTTTTGCACGGCAAAATCAATTTTATTGGATACGACTGCCAGCTTATAACCCGCTTTTCGAAGCCGGGAAAGCATGGGCAAAATGCCGTCAAAGGCGCAGGTCTTATCCGCGCAGTGTTCACCATAATAGACGCCAAACCGGTCAAACATGCGGTCAATCACTTCCTCTTCAACGCCATCCGGCGCGCCGGAAATAATCAGCCTGCGCACGCCGTTTCCCACAAAACGTCTGACTTCATCTATAGAACGGGCGGGAAAGCCCTCTGCCTGCAAAGTATTATTCAAAGCTGCCGCCAAATCCTCCAGCGTATCCAAAATCGTGCCATCCATATCGAAAATCGCCAACTGATATTTCATCTTCACTGCACCCCATTCTTCTGGCAAATATCCGCCAGACAGCATCTGTCACAATAAGGTTTCGTCCTTGCAGTGCAAACCTCCCGGCCATGGTATACCAGCCGGTGACAAAAATCACTGCCCTCTTCCGGAGGAATGATTTTCCACAAGGCCATTTCCACTTTCTTCGGTTCCTTAAATCCATCCACAAGGCCGATGCGGTTCGTAAGACGGATACAATGCGTGTCCGTCACAATGGCCGGCTTGCCGAAGACATCACCCATAATCAGGTTTGCGCTCTTTCTTCCCACACCAGGAAGCGCCAGCAGCGCATCAAAGGTATCCGGAACCTTGCCATCGTAATGTTCCGCCAGCTCTTTCATGCAGGCACTGATATCTCTCGCCTTACTCCTTCCCAAACCACAGGGACGGACAATCGCTTCAATGTCATTGACATCGGCTTCGGCTAAATCCCAAACCGTCGGATATTTTTCGAATAAGCCTTCCACAACCACGTTTACGCGGGCATCCGTACATTGTGCAGCCAGCCGCACGCTGACCAAAAGTTTCCAGGCCTGGTCGTAATCCAATGTGCATCCCGCCTCTGGATATTCTTTCTTCAGCCGGCTAATCACTTCGAGCGCCAATTCTTCTTTTGTCATCATCTGCATCTCCTTCTCTATCTGTGCCTGATCCCCCGCCGTCACATACCTGCGGTCCTGGCTTCCCATTTCCGGAACAGGTGTGTCAAAAGGATGACAGCGCCTGCCGCCAGCAGCAGCTCCGCAACGGGCTGCGCGTAAGGAAGTCCATAAAGCGGGAATAAGTGATTTAAGATAAATAACAGCGGAATTTCCAGTATAATCTTACGCAATACCGCAAAGAACAGGGAATACTGTCCCAGGCCACAGGCCTGATATACGCCGACCCCGACAAAATCCACTGCCAGAAACGGAAGGGACAGACAAAAGCCCCGCATAAACTGCGCGCCATAATCGATAATCACCGGATCATCCATAAAGAACCGAATAATAACCGGCGCAAACAAAAAGTAAATACAGGCAATCGCAGTCATAATACCACATGCTATTTTCAATACAAAAAACAGCGTTTTCTTCATCCGGGCAATATTACCGCTGGCATAATTATAACCAATCAAGGGCATCATGCCCTGAGAACTTCCAATGCCAATCTGCCAGGCCACATTATTTACTTTCTGGGCAATTCCCATAGCGGCCACTGCATCGGCCCCAAAAACAGAGGCAAAGTTATTTAAAATCGTCATGCCTGTTACATTTAACAGATTTTGAATGGAAGCCGGAACACCCACAAAACAGATTTCTTTTACAATCCGTTTACCGCAGCGGGCCATCCGCGGATCAAAGCAGACATACGTTTTCCCTCTTTTTACACGCGCCAGAATAAAGAAATATAAACAGGCCACGCAATTGGAAATAAAGGTTGCCGCGCCTGCTCCGGCCGCTCCCATATTAAGGCCCGATGGAAGAATAAACACGGGGTCCAGCACAATATTTAGAAGACAGCCGCTCATAGTGCCCACGCTGGCATGAAAAGCCGCGCCTTCCGCACGAACCAGATAGGCCATAACCACATTTAATATAGATGGCGCCGCTCCCAGCATGACCGTCCACCGCAGATAACCGGCCGTTGCCTCCATGGTCTCCTGGCTTGCGCCAAGCAGCCAAAGCAGCTGTTTCGCAAATACAATTGTCAGCAAAGAAAAGAGAAGACTGGCCGCCAGCGAACAATAGAAACTGAACGCCGCGCTGCGCCGCACCGAATCATACTGTTTCATACCCAGCGCACGGCTCATCTCACTGGAACCGCCCACCCCAAACAGGTTATTAACTGCGTTAAAGGCCAGAAGAACGGGGGCAGCCAGGGCAACAGCAGCGGCCTGCACGGAATCATTTAACATTCCGACGAAAAAAGTGTCAGCCAGATTGTAAAAAACCATAACCAGAGAACTGAGTATCGTCGGTACCGAAAGCTGTACAAACGCTTTTGGTATCGGCATCTGCTCAAATAAATAAACTTTTGCAGCATCCTGATTTTCACTCATGTACATTCACCATTTTCTATTTATTTTCATTATCATTCATTTGTCAGTCAATCGCTGTTCATCTGCCACAAGAGACAGTAAAGTCATATCACAGATCTCTAAAATGGAACTGTTTGCGGCCCGAAGCATAATCCGCAACCGTCTGGCCGTTTCCGAACAACTGATATTTATATGTCACCAGGCCCTCCAGACCCACCGGACCCCGGGCGTGAATTTTGCCGGTACTGATGCCGACCTCTGCCCCGAACCCATAACGGAATCCGTCGGCAAAACGGGTAGAACAATTCTGATATACGCCCGCCGAATCAACCATCTGCATAAAATAAGACGCCGTCCCGGCATTTTCCGTCAGAATGCAGTCCGTATGATGGGAACCATAACGGTTAATATGTTCCACCGCCTCTTCCACACCATCCACTAATTTTACAGACAGAATCAAATCCAGATATTCGGTGGCAAATTCTTCCTCACCCATAGCCTCGCAGGTAATCAGCTTTTGTACTTCTTCTGTTCCGCGAAGTTTCACGCCTGCCGCATGGAGGGCTTTCGCCGCTTCGGGAAGAAATGTTTCAGCGATGGAACGGTGAACCAGCAGCGTTTCCGTAGCATTGCAGGCCGCCGTATACTGAATCTTGGCATCCACAACCACTGGAATAGCCTTCGCCTGATCGCAGTCACAGTCCACATACGTATGGCAAATACCGTCGGCATGTCCCATGACCGGTATTTTCGTGTGATTCATAATATACTGCACGAATTGATTGGAACCTCTGGGAATCAAAAGATCCACATCCTTGTGACAGGAAAGCAGTTCGTCGATTTCACTGTGCTGTTCCGCCTGCAGCATACAGCCCTTTGGCATGCCAGCCTCACAGGCAGTTTTGTAGATAATGTCAAATAAGATCCGGTTCGTATGAACCGTCTCCTTACCTCCCTTTAGGATGGCACAATTACCGCTTTTCAGACACAGACAGGAAATCTGTACCAGCGCATCCGGACGAGCCTCAAAGATAATCCCGATGACACCGATGGGACAGGTTACCCGCTTAAGGAGCAGATCCTGATCCAGTTCCCGTTCAATCTGGACTTTTCCCAGGGGATCCGGAAGCTGTATCAACTGGTGTATGCCATTGATTACATCCGTAAGCTTTCCTTCATCAAATTTCAGACGCTTCCTTACTGCCGCCGCAACACCCAGATCTTCGGCCGCCTCCATATCCTTCTGATTTTCCAAAAAGATCTCTTCCGCGTGAGCCTTCAGCTGGCAGGCAATCTGCTCCAGGGCATTATTGCGCTGCTCTAAGGTGGCAGCCGCCATCCTGGGGGCGGTCAACTTCATTTCATGGGCTTGTGCACTTATATTCATATCTGCGTCTCCTTTCCTATTTCCCGCCGCGGCCGCTGCCGCTTACGGGCATAACGCTATTAATAAAGACCCAAAATTACCAACAAACACAAAATCTCCGTTACACTTAAAATGACCGACATACTGTTGGCACAGCTTGCCATGCCCTCATCACCGTTACACATACTGACGTAGGCCGGGGCTATGGCGCTCATGGGCGCAAAACAAACCAATACAAGCGCCTGGCGGACTGCCAGTTCAAACGGCATACAAAAATAGAAAAATACCGCACAGATTACGGAAAATACCTGCCGCATACCCAGAATTTTCAGGATGGGAATCATATATTCTCTCTTCGGCTCCCAGTGAAACAGAAGGCCCAACATCAACATGGCCATGAAAGGATTAGCATTCCCGATGGGTGCTATGAAATCGGTAATAACGGCGGGTACCTGGATTCCCAGCAAAGACAGCGCAAAAAGCAAAACATAAATGACCAAAGGCGGACTGCTGAGAAGCCGCTTTACAAAATCCCATATATGAAATCCGTCCTTATCTTCTGACAGATACTGGGACACGATGGGATAGTTAGCGCCCGTACACATAAATCCGTTTCCCACATCAAAAACACAGGAGGTTACGGTGCCGATGGGCGGCAGGCAAGCCTGGGTAAAAGGCATAATGAAGCTTCCTACATTGAAGGAAGGCAGACAGAGCATATGTAAAACCCTGGTTTTTCGTTCCTTTCCCCGCGTTATAACGGCTCCAAATACCATCATGATAATACTCATAAACATCCCGGCAAGGGCAATTAAAATCATCTTTGATTCCATGCTCTCCACATTGGAAAAGCTGACCACGATAGCTGCCGGAAGGGTCAGCCGAACCACGATTTTATTGATCACATGTCCTGCATTTTCCGGCAAAAAACCGGAATATTTCATGAAAATACCAATCAGGATAATGGCAACATAAGAAAAAGATTTCAGCAACACGTATATCATTTTATTTCTCCTGTTTTTATTCGTAATTAGGCAGTACTCTTATTCTACTACAAAGTTCTCCAAAAATAAACACTGAAAAATATTGAACGCCAGTCATCCCATGGAGAATCAGGCTGGCTTTATTTCCCGGGCGGCTGGCCGCGGTCAGCCGCCAAATCATAAGTCACAAAGGAAAAACTCTATGGGAAGCCATAAGAAACCGGATTAACCACATAGAGTTTTTCATGATCATTTATCGTATTACCATGATTATTTATCGTATTCCAGATAAGCGCCCTTCATCGGTGAAGCCGCAAGATCAGAGAAAAGCCGCAGCACGCCTCTGGTATATTTTGATGGCTTCGGCTGCCAGTTCTTTTTACGTTCAGCCAAAATCGCATCCATCTCTTCCGGCGTTTTTCTCTCGCCCTTTACACCTACAATGGCCAAAATCCGTTCCTTTACATCCAGCTGAATCAGATCGCCTTCCTCTACTAAAGCGATGGGACCGCCAGCCTGTGCTTCCGGACTGCAGTGTCCGATCACCGGACCTGTGGAAGCACCGGAGAAACGTCCGTCTGTAATCAACGCGATGGTCTTCCCCAGTTCCTTATCCGAGGAAATGGCTTCAGATGTGTAGAACATTTCCGGCATACCAGAACCTTTGGGGCCTTCGTAACGGATAAATACCGCATCTCCCGGCTGCACCCTATGATGAAGAACCGCATCGATACATTCTTCCTCCGAATCAAAAGGACGGGCATTCAGCACAGCGGAAAACATCTCCTTCGGGCAGGCCGTGTGTTTGATTACGGCGCCTTCCGGAGCCAGATTTCCTTTCAATACGGCAATGGATCCGTCGGTTCCGATGGCTTTATCAAACGGACGGATGATATCCTCTTTCTTCATATGGATACCATACTTTTCATTGGCCTTTTCCAGCCACGCCTGACACCGGTCATAGAAACCATTTCTTTTTAATTCCTCCAGATTTTCACCCAGCGTTTTTCCGGTAACGGTCATTGCATCCAGATGCAGCACACTCTTAATCTCTTCCATAATAGCCGGAACACCACCTGCATAATAGAAAAATTCTGCCGGCCAACGTCCCGCCGGACGAAGATCCAGAAGATAATGGGCGCCGCGGTGGAGACGGTCGAAGGTGTCTCCGGTAATCTCGATGCCAAATTCATGGGCAATAGCCGGAATATGCAAAAGGCAGTTTGTGGAACCTGAAATAGCAGCGTGTACCATAATCGCATTTTCAAAACTATCCATGGTGACAATGTCGGACGGTTTCATATGATCCATAAAAGCCAGTTTTACCGCCTGGCGTCCGGCCCGGTACGCATACTCAAGCAAATCCGGACTGGTGGCCGGAAGCAAAGCGCTTCCCGGCAGCGCAAGTCCAAGGGCTTCCGCCATAATCTGCATAGTGGACGCCGTTCCGATAAAGGAGCACGCGCCGCAGCTTGGACAGGCATTTTCTTTGGCCCAGCAAAGCTTCGCCGCATCGATTTCTCCGCGCTCATACATGGCCGAATACATCCCCAGCTGCTCTAAGGTCAGCATATCCGGTCCTGCCGCCATGGTACCGCCCGTTACTACAACCGATGGAATATTGACACGGGCAAGTCCTATCAGGTTGCCCGGCATCCCCTTATCACAGCTTGCCAGATACACTCCGGCGTCAAAGGGGGTGGCATTGGCCTGAATCTCAATCATATTAGCTATCATTTCACGGCTTGCCAGAGAAAAATTAATACCGTCCGTTCCCTGACTTTCCCCGTCACACATATCGGTACAAAAATATCTGGCACCGTGCCCGCCTGCATCTGCCACACCTTTCCGGGTGGCATCCACCAGCTTATCCAGATGTCCCGAACCTGGATGACTATCTCCAAAAGTACTCTCAATAAAAATCTGGGGCTTTGCCAGATCCTCCGGTTTCCAACCAGTCCCGATACGTAAAGGATCCAGTTCCGGAGATAACTCTCTCAATTTCTGACTTGCTAACATCCTGTAACCTCCTTATATAGTTTCCTCTTTGCTTTGATCCACAAATGACAATTTCCATGTGGATCCATACTTCTTACATTTTTTACATTCGCTTCATTGCCCACCCTATATCATATCAATCATACCACAAGACGTCTGATGTTTCAATCGCAATTTAATCCCAATTTGTCAAATGAATCGATGGAATTAAGTATTCATGGGGGGTTTATGGAATCTTTTCAATTTTAGACATCTGATGTCTCAGCTTCTTAACAGGCAAATTTCCCAGGAGTTTTTTGCATCCGCGTAAAAATTATGATATACTCTAAAAAAACCGAAAAGGAACAGGAACATTGAAAGTACAAGATCAGTTCACCCATCAGCATCTTTCTCTTCCCGCCGCGGCGGCGGAACAGATTATCAACTTAATTCAAAATCAGGAATTACAGGAGGGAGATCGTCTCCCCAATGAATTTGAACTGGCCGAACAGCTTCACGTCGGCCGCAGCACCATCCGGGAGGCGGTCAAACAACTGACCGCCAGAGGCGTCCTGGAAATCAAACGGGGCTGCGGAACATTTGTGGCTCAAAAACCAGGAGAAGTTCCTGACCCCCTTGGATTTTCTTTTCGCAAAGATCAGTTTCGCCTGGCGGAAGAGTTAATGGAACTGCGCCGACAGGTGGAACCCTGGGTGGCCGAAATGGCAGCTATCCGGGCAACCGATGAGGAAATTAATGAATTGCGTCATTATTGTACCCTGGTGGAAAATGAAATTCTGGAAGGCCGGGATCATCTGGATATTGATGTGGAATTTCATACCTGCATTGCCCGCTGTATGCACAACCTGGCAGTGGAACGGCTGATTCCCATTATCTCTTATTCCGTCAAACTCTTTGGCACCCTGACAAGGAATTCCCTTCGTTCTGAGACGATTATCGATCACCGGGCCATTGTCGATGCAATTGCCGCCCACGACCCTGTACGGGCGAAGGCGGCCATGCTAAAACATATGGATTTAAACAGCGTCCGCCTCCAGGAAATTCAGCAAGAACGGCCATCCGCGCAATAAATTTTACACACATCGATCCAGCCTTTACTGCCGGAATAGGTTTCCAGTTCCGGCAGGGTTAACTCGATGGCGCTATTTGCGCTTCCGCAGGCGGGAAATACGGTTTGAAACCGTTCCATGGATACATCCAGATAAACCTCCACATCTTCGGGAATTCCAAAGGGGCATACCCCGCCGATGGCATGCCCGATATAGGATACGACTTCCTCCGGCGTCAGCATTTTCGCTTTGCTGCCGAAAAATGCCTTGTATTTCTTATTATCCACCCTGGTATCTCCGGCGGTGACAATCAACACTGCCCGATCTCCCACCTTAAAAGACAACGTTTTCGCAATCCTGGCCGGTTCCACACCCACAGCCTGAGCCGCCAGTTCCACGGTGGCGCTGGAAGCCTCCGTTTCAATAATCCGATCTTCCATGCCATAGGCACGAAAATAAGCCCTTACTTTTTCTATTGACATCCTTACACTCCTACTACCTTTTTATCATTTCGTTTCTTACCCTGCAGCGTGCATACCCGCTGCCGCAAGCTATGGCGTTTTCCCTGCAGTATACCTACCCGCTGCCGCAAGTTATGGCGTTTTCCCTGCAGTATACCTACCCGTTGCCGCAAGTTATGGCGTTTTCCCTGCAGTATACCTACCTGTTGCCGTAATCAGGCATGTTCCTTACACGATACCTGCGCGGCCGTTATTTTCAGCACGCAGACAGCCTGTACTGCCCGATCCGGAAATTCCCAGTCATCTTTTCCCGTGTTTTGTTTCATGATGGCGCGAAGTCCCTGCTTTTTCTCTTCCTTATCTTCCACAATGGCAATTTGTCCATGGCCGATGATACTTTGATAGAGGGCCGAATAATTGCAGGCAATGTCGCCTGCCACCAGTTTAAAATTCCGGTCCATTTCAAATCCCACAGAAGAATTTCTCCGTATAAGATCGATCTTTCTTCCCTCTTTTGCACTATGCAGATAGAAGGTATATTGATCTTCCTTTCTCTCATAGCCAAAATTCATGGGCACAATATAAACCTGTCCATCATCATATAAACCGAGCCGTATACAATGGCAGCCTCTGATGATCTCTTCGATTTTATCTTGATCGGTAATCTCTCTGTCTTTCCTTCTCATATTCCCTTCTCCCTTTCCTGCCTTTGCTGTTTCTTCCAATCCAATATCTCATCCAGCCTTTTTTTTACATCGGCCTCCCGGCCCTGACTGGTCGGTTCATAAAAACGATTTCCTGCCAGACTATCCGGCAGACACTCCATCGCACTAAGCTTCTCTTCGGTATTATGGGCATAAACATAGCCCTTTCCATAATCCAAATCCTTCATCAGCTTTGTCGGCGCATTCCGAATCTGGAGAGGTACCGGCTCTGCCGGCCGTTCTTTGATCGCATCCTTCACCCGCAGGCAAGCCGTATAGAGGGCATTGGACTTCGGCGCCATGGAAAGATATATCACTGCATGGGCCAAATGGACATCACACTCCGGCATCCCCAGAAAATGACATGCCTGATAGGCATTCACCGCCACCGTAAGGGCCTGGGAATCTGCCATTCCCACGTCCTCGCTGGCAAACCGTACCAGACGGCGGGCGATATATAACGGATCTTCCCCGCCGTCCAGCATCCGGTACATCCAGTAAACGGCCGCATCCGGATCGCTGTTTCGCATGGACTTATGCAAAGCTGAAATGATGTTATAATGCTCTTCTCCGTTTTTATCATAGAGCAGAGAACGGCGGTTCATACATTCCGCCAGAATCTCATCGGTAACCGAAAGCTTTGCCTGTGCATCCAGACGGCTGTTAAATACGGCCATTTCCAGGGTATTCAGCGCCGTTCTGGCATCTCCGTTGGCAAAACGGGCAATGGCATGCAGCTGCCGGTCGCTGATGATTATTTCCATCTGTCCCAAGCCCCTGGGACTTTCCACCGCCTGTTTTAAAAGCAGAAATAAATCTTCCTCCTCAAGGGCCTTCAGAATAAACACCTTACACCGGGATAAAAGAGCGGAATTAATCTCAAAGGAAGGATTTTCCGTTGTCGCTCCGATGAGAATGACACTTCCCTTTTCCACATAGGGAAGAAATGCATCCTGCTGGGCCTTATTAAAACGGTGAATCTCGTCCGCAAACAAAACCGTCCGCTGCCCCATCTTCCGTTTTAGCTCGGCCTCTTCCATAACCGCTTTGATCTCTTTGATTCCGCTGCTTACAGCACTAAATTCCACGAAAACGGCCTGGGTCTTTTTAGCTATAATCCGGGCCAGCGTCGTTTTCCCCACACCAGGCGGTCCCCAAAAGATCATAGAAGATATCTGATCCTGTTCAATCAGCCGCCGCAGGATTTTTCCTTCGCCCACCAGATGGCTCTGGCCAACATAAAAATCCAGACTTTCCGGCCGAAGCCGGCTGGCCAGCGGCGTATGAATATCTGTACTCCGGTCATCCATATAATCAAACAAATTCATCTGTCCCGTATCTGTCATAACAGTTCTCCCAGCTTTTTCAGACGGCAAAGCGCTTCAGACAGCGTCTCTTCCCCTCTGGCAAAATGAAAACGAATCAAATGGTTGACCTCTTCCCGGAAAAAGCTGGAACCAGGAACCGCCGCCACACCGATTTCCCGAATCATCCATTCGCAAAATTCCAAATCCGTATACCCCTGAAACTGAGGTAAATCCAAAAATTCCTGAATATCAACCAGGACAAAATACGTGCCCTGGGGAATGTTATGCACAAGCCCTATCTCATCCAGCCCCTTCAAAAAGAAATCCCGCTTCCGGGTATACAATTCCTGCAGGGACCGGTAATAGGCTTCTCCAAATTGAAGACCCGTTACAGCCGCCTCCTGAAGCGGCGCCGCCGCTCCCACCGTCAGAAAGTCGTGCACCTTCTTTGCCGCCTCCACCACTTCTTTGGAACCAATCAGATATCCCAGCCTCCAACCAGTGATAGAAAACGTTTTGGAAAGGGAATTACAGGTGATGGTGTGGTCAAACATTCCCGGCAGCCCCGACATATAGGTGTGATGATACGGCTCGTAAATCAAATGTTCATACACCTCATCCGTCACCACGAACGCATCATAGCGGACTGCCAGCTCACCGATAGCCAGCAGTTCCTCCTTTGTAAAAACTTTTCCGCAGGGATTCGAAGGGTTGCAGACAATGATAGCTTTGGCTCCATCCCGAAATCCCTGCTCCACCAGGTCAATGTCGAAGGTATAGGTTGGCGGCACCAGAGGAATATAAATAGGGTCGGCTCCGGATAAAATGGCATCCGCTCCATAATTTTCATAAAAGGGTGAAAACACCATGACTTTATCCCCCGGATTACAGATAGTCATCATGGCGCACATCATGGCTTCCGTGCTGCCGCAGGTCACAACAATCTCCGTATCCGGGTCAATGGTCCGGCCAATGGCTTTTCCCTGCTTTTTCGCAATGGCCTCCCGCAGATTCTGCGCCCCGAAGGTAATAGAATACTGATGGGGTCCCTCATAGGCAGTCTTTGCCAGGGCATCCAGCAGTTCTTTCGGCGGATCAAAATCCGGAAAACCCTGTGATAAATTAATGGCTCCATAAGCGTTACTGATTCTTGTCATCCGACGGATCACCGAATCGGTGAACGTCTCTACTCGTTTACTTAATTCTGGCATTTTTACATCCCTCACTTTACCTTTGTTACTCTATGACATCAACTGACACCGTCTGTCTCACATCCCATCTTAAGAAGGAAAACAAATACGAATCGTAAGTTTCCCCTCATCCAGAGACGCAGTAATCTCACCGCCCATTTTTTCCACCAGCATCTTAGATATGGATAAGCCCAGTCCCGTGGACTTGCGGGCGGATTCCACTGTATAGAAACGATGAAATAACTGCCTTACCTGAACTTCGTCCAGATCGGCCTGATTTGAGAAGGTGATCTCTCCGAAATCAGTCAGACGGACTTTCAGATCGCCCCGGCTATATTTTACCACATTATTCAAAATATTGCTAAACACCCTGGATAAAGCAGACGGATCAAGGGAACGGATACAGTGAATCTCACACAATTCTATTTCCGGCGTGATGCCGGCCTTCGTAAGCGCCCCGTAAAATCCCGCCATACTCTCTTCCAACACCCGGTTAATGTCCACCGGCTCGGACAGCAGTTCCTCCGTCGTTGACATCGTCACAGAATAGCGAAACAGTTCTTCCGTAAGCGTTTTCATTGCCTCCACGCGGTTTTCAATATAGGAAAGATAACGCGCCGTTGTTTCCGGCAATGGTTCCCGTTTTGCCATATCCAGATAACCGCAGATGGCTGTCAGCGGCGTGCGAAGATCGTGAGAAATATTCGTCATCGCATCCTTTAATTCCTGATCACCGGATTGATACTGATGACGCCGCTTTCGAAGCAAACGAAGCTGGCGGTTTAAATCAGCCGCCAGCCTTTTCGCATAAATGTCCTGTGTTGAAATGGAAAGTAAACGATTCGTGTCCTGGGAAAGACACTCTTCCATTCCGGTACGGATTTCCTCCATTGCCTTTCGCAGAAGATACAATTTTATGAATAGTACTGTCACAAGTAATAATAAGACACCACATACACCGGAAAGGAAATACATCTTTCACACCACCTGTCATTTCAAATCTTTCTTACTGAATACTGCCATTCCCACGCCGCTGACTGTGAGAAAAATGAGGATCAGTCCTGTAATTGCCACAACCGGATTTAATAACTCAATATCATCACAATTTGCCAGCAGAATTTCCTGGGCCTGGGGAAGCACATTTAAAACCACCACACAGATGATCCGCATGGTACCACCTATATAGGCAGGATTTTTTATCTCATCTCCCCATTCAATGCCATTCTCCGTAATGGTAACACCCTCTACGGTCATCTGAGGTTCACACAGTTTATTATATAAAATACTTCCCAATAGAAGCAATCCCAGGGCCACCAGAATCGTCACTACCGCCTGGACAGCCCGGTTCGTAAGCATCATTCCGATCAGATGAAAAATCGCCGCGGCCGCAGCCGTGGACAGCAATACTAACGCCAGATACAGAAGCAGTTCTTTCGTCTCCATCGTCCACAGTCCCCAAAACGGGATCCCGGTCAAACTGCCCAAAAACCAGGCCAGCGCAATCAGTTCCGACAATAAAACCGCCGTAAACAAACTGCTGAGATAAATATCTCTCCTCCCGTGACCGACAATCAGTTTATTTCGAATGGTTCCGTCGCTGTATTCCACTCCCAAAAACAGACTGATCACCACCGCGGAAAAAAAGCCAATATAGGGAAGTCCCCCAAAAAAGCTGCCCTCCAAAACGGCATATGCTTCTTCTTCCGGATATTTGATATGCAGCAAAACTCCATCCCGGATGACTAGAATGGAAATCACAGCCATAACCGCAAAAAATATCCACAATACCTTATCCCGTTTCAGCCTCATCATCCAGGCGCCCATCAGCTTACTCATGCTTTTCACCTCCCACCAAACTGATATAGTAACTTTCCAGGCTTTCATCATGCTCCTTTAAAGATACCAACTCACAGTGCTCCTCAGAGAGGGCCAGTGCCAGCCGCGACACAGGAAACTGTCCGTAAATATCTGCTTTCGTACCGGACAGCACTTTATATTCCATATGCATACCATCCAACACCCGGGTCAGTGCCAGAATATCCGTAACCTCCGCCCGGACACATTTGCGGCAGACCCCTTCCAATTCCTCGGCACTCATTTCTTTTATCATGCGGCCGCCGTCAATAAAGCCATAATGGGTAGCCAAACGGGACAGTTCAGCCAAAATGTGGCTGGAAATCAACACGGTAATTTGCTGCTCCCGGTTCAGCTTCAAAATCAACTCCCGTACTTCCACAATCCCCTGGGGATCCAAACCATTCACCGGCTCATCCAGCACCAGAAAATCCGGATTGCCGCAGAGGGCAACCGCAATCCCCAGACGCTGCTTCATTCCCAGAGAAAAATGCTTTGCCTTTTTCTTTCCGGTCTGTTCAAGGCCCACCAGCTTTAGTAAATCTGAAATTCCGTCAAAAGACGGAAGCCCCAGTACCCGGTACTGAATTTTCAGATTCTCCTCAGCGGACATATCCAGATAAATAGACGGGGTTTCCACCACTGCGCCCATCCGCCGGCGGGATTTGACGATGGACGGATCTCCGTTTCCGATGCCATACAGCGCATACTCTCCCGCAGTAGGATTTTGCAGACCGCTGATCACCCGGATCAGGGTTGTCTTTCCAGCGCCGTTTTTTCCTACAAATCCATAGATGGATCCTTTGGGCACATGCATGGATAAACCATCTAATGCCCGAAAACTGCCATACTGTTTACATAATGCAGTTGTCGTCAAACAATATTCCATAGTATCTAAGACCTCCTTGATTGATCATGGGGATATCCTACCAAACAAAAGGCCCAAAAATGGTTAAGAAATCAGTTAAGAAACCGTAAAGATAATATCCTCAAAGAGCGTCCTCATGCACGGGATAATTTAAACCCGATTCCCCAAACCGCTTCGATATACTCCTTTTTGCCAGCCTCCCGGAGTTTCTTTCTGAGATTACTTACATGAATTTTCAGGGAGCCCTCCGTGCAATCCGGCGTGTCCTGACAGATTCGGTCCAAAAGCAGGGATTTCGTCACTACCTGCTTTTGATTTTGAAGCATACACTTTAAAATTGCATACTCAGTCCGCGTAAGGTTTACCTCTTTATCCGCCACAGTGACGGTAAAGGCAGCCGTATCAATCCGTATATCCTCATACGTCAAAACCGGATTTGCAGGTACCGCGCCCCGGAGCGCCACAGCAATTCTGGCCAACAATTCATCCGTATAAAAGGGCTTCGTAATATAATCCGCCGCGCCGGCCAAAAGCAGTTTCACCTTATCGTCCACGTCTGCCCTGGCACTGACCACGATCACCGGAATACCTGCCAGCTTTGGCAAAACCTCTTCACCGGACAGGCCCGGAAGCATCAGATCAAGAAGCACCAGGTCAGGCCTGTCATGTTCAAGCACCAGCAAGGCTTCGGTACCGGAATATGCCCGGCGCACCGTATATCCTTCTTTGGTCAGAAGTTCTTCTATCATATTACCAATATAGATGTCATCGTCAATCAACAGTATGGTCTTCAATCCTTCTCATTTCCTTTATGCCTTAAATTAGTGCTACTATACCATATCTTATGCCGGCAAGGCAAGTGCAGCTCCTGCCTAAACCCGGACCGCCGGGAGGTCAATCCATTTTTCATCTACATATAATAAAGCAAAAATCGAATCGAAGGATGGATATTTCTGATGTATTTTCTGTTTGGGCTTTTTGCCGCCCTTTGCATAGCTTTTGTTTTTCTAAATCACCGGAGAAAAAAGCGCATCATCTGCAAAGTGCGCTGTATGGACATCTGCGAAAAGCAGCAGTTGTTAAATGAACAAATTCAGCCTTTTGGCTTTACCTACGATTCCGGCCAGGATGTGTTTACTGCCACCGTGGATGCCTGGCAGCGCCAATTGGGATACCGGGCCTTATTTGACCGCAACGCTTCCCGTTTCAATATGGTATTTGACTGTGAACTGGTGTATTTTGACTACGATTGCCACACATGGCTGATCGAATTTTGGAAAGGACAATACGGAATTAATATCGGCGGAGAAATTGGCATCTACCGGGCAGACAAAATCGTGTCTCCCGGGCAATACCCCTATACCCAATTCTATCCTATATCCGACCAGCAGATGCTGCCCCTTGCCATGAGACTGGAATATGGGGGACAATCCTTATTTACTATCCAGCAATTGCACTGGTGGCTGGCCGGCTTTCGCATGGGACTCTTTACCTGGCCCCGGGACTTAACTATGCATGCCGCGTTAACGTTTCCCAATGACACCATGATGCATAGTTTCCTGAAAAGCCTGAAACAGCTGGGCTATCATACCTGCAGCTATCGCACCTGTGATCACACGGTCTCCTGGACCTTTACGCGGCCTCATGCCAAAAGACAGGGCCTGTTTTTAGGAGTCAAAAATAAGGTGGCCCAGTGGCAAAACCGCCTGTTTATCAAACTCTACTACCATGTCACCCGCCCCTTCTCCTGTACGGCAGACCGTCTGCTTTATTTATACTATTTTCTTCCCTTTGCGTTCCGGCGCGCTGTGGGCATCCGCAGCCGATATGCAAAAGCAGGAAAATACCGGCATTCCGTCTCCGCACACAGCTTTATGGATGGTGATGATTTATGAACGCTCAAAAAAGAATTTCCGCCGCATTCAAAAAGGCACTCTATCTTCCCCTGACTTATGACACCCGCTACGTGCTCGTCAGCGACTGTCACAGGGGCATCGGAAATGCCGGCGACAACTTCCTGAAAAATGAGTATCTTTATCTTGCAGCTATGGAATTCTACTTTCAAAAAAACTATATCTATCTGGAATTGGGAGACGGCGACGAACTATGGGAAAATCGTTCCCTTGAAAGAATTCAGGAAATGCATATCGACAGTTTCACCATGATATCCCGCTTTGAACAGGAAAAACGCCTTTATCAATTATATGGCAACCACGATATCATCAAACGAAAGGCTTCTTTTTCCTCCGGACACTATTATGAGGGAATCATTTTAAAGGACTGTGAAAACAAGAAAGACATTTATCTGACCCACGGACATCAGGCAGACACACTAAACAGCACCTTCTGGCGGCTTTCCCGTTTTCTGGTGCGATATATCTGGCAGCCTTTGGAAATTCTGGGCATTCCTGATCCCACAAGCGCCGCCAAAAACAATACCCGAAAGAAGAAAACAGAGAAACGATTGATGCAATGGGCACAGCAAAATGACCGTATGCTGATTACCGGCCATACCCACCGGCCAATGATCGGCACCAAAGAATCCCCCTATTGTAACAGCGGCAGCTGTGTCCATCCAGGCGGCATTACCTGCATTGAAATTGAAAACCGATGTATGACTCTTGTGAAATGGAGTATGCGGGCCAGACCTGATTCCACCCTGTACGCCGCACGGGAAGTACTGGGTGAAACCGTCTGCCTGGATACCTACTGCTCCTAAAGTTTTAGAGAAAGAAAAGAGGCAGGGCGAAAATCCTGCCTCTTTCTTTATTTCACAGTAATGTCTCTATTGACTTTATAACGAAGAATCCAGTTTTACAGGCTTCTACCGGACATCCATCAGTTCCAATAATCTACCTTGTCCGGAAGTTCGATATCCCTTGCACGGAACACCGGATTTCTGTCATCGGATATCTGCTGTTCATAATCTTTCAGTGCCCGCACTGCATAACGGCTCAGGATCAGAATAACCGGTATATTGATGATCGTCATAAATCCCATGGTCACATCTGCAATATCCCACAAAAGCCCTGCGCTTAAACCTGCGCCGACAAAAATAACCACCGATGCCACAATCCGGTAACCTGTCATAAATTGTTTACTGGGCGTTCTCTTAAAGATATAGGTTAATACGTTGTCCACATAATACAGATTTCCAAGCAGTGTGGTAAACGCAAACAAAATCATGGCGACTGTAATAAAAACAGGGCCAATGGCTCCGAAGCTTTCCTGTAAAGCGGCCTGTACGTAAGGTGCGCCGGAAAGTTCTTCCGTAGGTTCAATACCAGAACACATACACATAAAAGCCGTTGCCGAACATAAGAGCAGCGTATCGATGAATACAGAAATCACCTGCACCAATCCCTGGGCAACCGGATGATTTACATCTGCGGAAGCCGATGCATTTGGCGCGGAACCAACACCGGCCTCATTACTGAACAGACCACGTTTGATACCGTACATAACACAGGAACCGCTGAAACCCGAGAATATCGCTCCGACATTAAACGCTTCACTGAATATACGCTGGAAAACGGCAGGCAGATACGTAATATTTATCGCAATCACGACCAATGCAATCAATACATACAAAACACCCATTACCGGAACCATAATGCTGGTAACCTTAACGATACGCCGGCCACCGCCAATCAGACAATAGCCCACGATCACCGCTAAAATGAGACCGATAATCCAGGGTGACCACTGCGTATTATAGAAATCATATACGGAAAATGTTGACTGCAGATTATAGGAAGCCAGCATATTAAAGCCTACCGCATAAGTCAGAATCAACAATACGGAAAATACCAGAGCCAGAGGACGGCTATGCAGCGCCGCTTCGATATAATAAGCCGGTCCGCCGTAACTGCCTGCGGCACCGCGTTTTTTATAGATCTGTGCCAGCGTACTTTCTATAAACGCGGAAGCACTGCCGATGATGGCAATCACCCACATCCAGAATACGGCGCCGAAACCGCCCAGGCAAATTGCTGTAGAAACACCGACGATATTTCCTGTACCAACACGGGAAGCAGTGGAAACCATCAGCGCCTGAAAACTGGAAACTTTTCCCTCGCCTTCCGCCGGTTTTTCCATCATTGAACTAATTGCCCGCTTAAACAAGCGAAACTGTACAAAACGCGTACGGATTGTAAAATAAATACCGCCAAGCAACAACAAAATGATCAGCAATTTTCCATACATAAAATTGCTGGTCATTGAAATTAGATTTGCAAACATATCTTTCCTCCAAATACATTAATGAACTTATTATACAAAAGATATGAGAAGGACTCAATAAAAAATTGTTCTTTTTTGCTGCTTTTTCGACGTTTTTTAGACTCTTCATACCCCATTTACCGGACTGAACTACGGATCCGTTTTTCTTTATAAAAATAGTAGCAAACAACGCATACGGCGGTTACCAGCCAGGTAATAGGATAGCAGGCCACGATCTCCTCCAGACTTCCGTTTGGCACAATCACCCTGACCCACAAAATCCGAAGCAGGCAAACACCGCTCATGGTAAGAATGGTAGTCATTAACACATGTCCCTGCGCCCGCAAAGAACCGGAATAAATCTCAATAAATACAAACAAAAAATAGGTAGGAGAAACAATTCGCATCATGCGAAGACCGATGGCCACCACGGAACTGTCCGAAGTAAAAATACTGAACCAGAAACTACCCGCGCTCTGCAAGAGTATACTAATCAGCACGGCAGCTGTCAGCGACATGAAAAGACACTCCTGGGTTCCCCGTTTCATACGATCCCATTTACTTGCCCCATAATTTTGACCCACAAAGGTAGTCACCGCAATACCAAATGCATTATTAATCATCCAAAACAGACTGTCAATTTTTCCAAATGCCGTCCACGCCGCCATGGTATCCACGCCGAAAGCATTCAGCGCTGACTGGACAATGATATTCGAAATACTGTACATACAGGATTGAAGTCCCGTAGGTAATCCGATGCGAAGCATGATGCCAAGCAGATTCCTCTGTATACGCATTTCCTTCAGTCTCAGCTGTAAATCTTCCGTGCGGTACATCAGCGCCCACGTCACCAAGATGGCACTGCATGCCTGGGAAACCAGCGTAGCCACGGCCACACCCAATACACCCAGCTTCAGCACCAGCACCAAAGTAACATCCAGCACAATGTTGATGACACAGCACACGATCAGATAATACAGCGGCCGTTTAGAATCTCCTATGGCCCGCAGAACCGACGAACCAATATTGTAAATAAAAATAAATACCAATCCGGCAAAATAAATCTGCACATAGAGTTTAGAATCTGCCATCAGATCTTCCGGCGTATTCATCATACGTAAAATCCACGGTGTGACCAATACACCCGCCGCTCCGACTACCAGGCCAAAGATAACAGAAAACGCATAGATTGTATGTAAAGATTTTTGAAGCCGCTGCGTGTTTTTGGCCCCATAATACTGTGAAATAATCACTGTCGCCCCGGCTGATAATCCGGTAAAAAATCCTACCACCAGGTTAATGATCTGGGCAGAAGAACCGCCCACACTTGACAGCGCTTCCTTTCCGGCAAACCTTCCCACCACGACCGCATCTACCGTATTATAAAGCTGTTGAAAAAAGGTCCCGACTAAAATCGGGAAAAAGAAAAGCAAAATTTGTTTCCAAATTACCCCTTCGGTAATTTCATTCTGTTTCTGTAATTTTTCTCCCATCTTCCCCGCTCCCTATTTTTTCTTTCAAGGTACAATTCTTCTTCCAAATTTTTCTTCCAATTTTACAGTATCCAGATTATATCACACCATATCCTATCTTTCCACCAGATTATGATAGAAAATAAATCAAAAACATCCATTACATCTAACTATGCAATGGATGTTTTTGATTTATTTTGAGGATGCCCTTCCTGCTTCTTTTATTTCTCCGTCAATACTTCTACCGCTTCTTTTAATGTCTCCGCTTCCCCCACATTTCCCGGGAAAATGACATAGGGAGTCTGTGGAAACGTGCTTTCTTCACCGGTCTGCCATACAGGGATACCCGGCTTAATCTGTCCCATAACGTTCGCCCGTTTTACACGCAGCGCTTTTGTTCCCACATCACTCGATGTGATACCACCTTTGGCAATGACAAAAGCAGGCGTCACGTTCAGTCTGGCCACCAGCGATTGTACGCCATCGGAAATTTTCACGGAACGAACCAGCGCCTCCTCTTTGCTTTCCTTATCCACAACCAGAAGTTTTCGATCGGTATAGCATACGGCAGTTTTTCCGGTGCGAATAACCTCTTCACTTCTGGCAACCACCCGGTCAACCTCATGGTAAAATGCCGCATCACCCTCCAGCACAAGATCGGAATGGAAAGGGATTCCTTCCACATTGTCCAGCGTCAGCAGCGCCTCCAATTGGGCAGTGGTCTTCTGGGTGTGACTTCCCACGACCACGATGCCCCCATTTTCCGTTTCCTTTACAATCATATCCTTCCTTGTAAGGAGCGGCCGATCAGAAACACCGCCAAGTACCTTTACCAAACCGGCCGCTGTGCGGAACATGAAATTTTTTCCAAGCCGCATAGCCCGGTACAAAGCGATACAAAACACCTTGATATCACAGTAATCGATCGCATTGACCACAATTTTATTGAAGTTCTTAACGGACATCAGCTGCTGGGTGATCGCATCGATTTGCAGAGCACGCAAAGATTCCAGTGTAACAGATACCACACCGGCCGCCGGATACTCGCCGCCTGTCTTTTCCTCCACATATTCTTTTACATTAGAGGATTGATAACCAAACGTCTTATCCTTCGCAAATTCTGTCTTACCCGCCGGAACCAACTCATCGCCATATTTTACATAATGCACATCGTCAATGGTAAACCTTCCGCCCTCTTTAAAAAACGGACATAAAATCTCTCCATCCAAAACAGGACTTCCATGTTCTTCCATCCCCTGCTTTAACAGCTTTGTCTCCAGAGGATAATGCCCCCGCAGTGTGGAATCACTTCTGCTCATAATTAAGTACCGTGCTCCCATCTCGGCCGCCACCTCTGCAATATTGCGGGCCATCTCCTGATGCGCAACCGTCGTCTGATCAGCCGTAAAGCCTCTGGAATTCGTCAGAATATAAAACAACTTGTTCTTCTCTTTGAATCCGTTTCGGATACTCTCCTTCGTCCAATCCGTATAAACAGAAATATCATGTACTGTCTGAACTCCCGTGGGATCATCATCCAGAACCACAATTTTCGTATCGTCCTTCTCAATTTCCTTTTTCAGAAGCATATCCACGTTAGCTTCATCGATGGCCGGATATTTTTTCAAAACGTCAATACTGATTGTCTGCTCGTTCATTTTTTCGTCCCCTTTACTCCACTTTCTTAACGGTTACATCTGCCAGTTGTTCAAAATACTGGACAATACCCGCATGATCATCATTCATATGTCCATGCACCTTTAAACTCTGAAGTATTTCAAATAACTGTGCGGAAAATGGAACGGGAACATCAATTTCATGTGCCGTATTAATTACATTTTTAATATCTTTATGATTAATGGAAATCTTTCCGCCCGGAACAAAGTTGCGGTCCACCATCATAGGAAGCTTCGCATCCAATACGGCGCTCCCTGCCAGACCACCCCGGATTGCCTGGTATACCTTTACCGGATCAGCGCCGGCCTTAACCGCCAGCACAAAAGCCTCCGAAACCACAGCAATCGTATTGTTTACGATGATCTGATTGGCCAGTTTCGTCACACTTCCGACGCCCGTACCACCTACCAGCAGTGCGGAAGAGCCCATAATATCAAAATACGGTTTCAAAACATCAAAATCTTTCTGTTCTCCGCCTGCCATAAACGCCAGTGTTCCGTTGACTGCTCCCGGTTCACCGCCGCTTACCGGCGCATCGATAAATCCAACGCCTAATTCTCTCAGTTTGTCCGCACAGATGTGGGATTCTGTCGGTGTAACCGAACTGCAGTCACAGACAATCGTTCCCGGTTTAATCGCAGAAGCCACTCCATTCTCACCGAACAACACCTGCTGAACAATGGCGCCATTGGGAAGAATCGTAATGATCACATCACAGACCTCTCCAATCTCCCGCTGGCTTCCTGCCTTTGCTCCGGCTGCCGCCAATTCATCCACCACACTCTGATTCACATCATTTACCATCAGTTCCACACCAGCCGCCAGCAAATTTTTCGCCATCGGTTTACCCATAATACCAAGACCAATAAATCCTAACATAACCGTACCCTCCTAATTTTGTTTTTGCAATTCCGCAACTTTCCGTTCACACACCCGTATGTAACTGTGAATATATATTTATACTATTACATACCGGTATGTAAGTCAATACTTTCTTACAATTTCTACGCTTCTGCCTTGTTGACGGGTGTTCTAATCTATAGTATTCTATAGTTAATTTGATTGGGAAGGTTTATCATGAGAGAACGAGAATATAAAATATTACAAAAAGAGGCATATCAATATCTAAAAGACCGCATTTTAGATGGAACCATGGAATACAATTGTATCTATTCCGAATCCAAAACTGCACTGGAAATGGGAATTTCCAGAACTCCGGTACGTGATGCCGTCCACCGCCTGTTTCAGGAAGGACTGGTTGATATTATTCCAAACAAGGGTTTTTCCCTTCATAAGATGAGTCGTCAGGATGTCATTGAAACCTACGATGTCCGCTCCGCTATCGAAGGCTACTGTTCCAGAAAAGCAGCTTTAGACATTCCGTCCGAATCCGGGCAAAAGCTGATTGCCTCCCTGAAAAAATCCCTGGACATACAACGCGGCATATTTGAAACTTCGAAAGATGTAAGCGCCTTTGCCGAAGAGGATCAGCACTTTCATTATCTTCTGGTATCTTACAGCGATAATGAAACTTTTATCGAGATATTTAGCCAGTATATGTACAAAATCAAAAAGCTTGCCTGCTACTCCCTGACCAAAGAAGGCCGGATGGAGCACACTTTATCAGAACATGAAAAAATATTAAAGGAAATCTGCTCCGGCAATGTTCAGGATGCCTATGAAGCTACCCTGTTTCATATGAAAGCACCATTGGATATTAATCTGGAAAGCATATATGCGCAAGACTCCTGATTTCCGACCAGCGACAGAATCAACGCTTATCCTGCAGAGCAGACCGGCAGGTACAGGAGCATATGGAAAAACGCAAAAAAGAATAAACGAAACAGCAGGGAACAAAATCTCTGCTGCTTTTTTGTTTCATAGCAGAAAAGCACTCCATTTTGTCCTAACACAATTTTTCGATGAAATAAAAAATGGCGGAAAATTCTTGACAATTACATCGAGGCTCGATATACTTATATAGAACCTCGATATATCGAAGTGGAATAGTTGGGAGGCCTATGAACAGTAAAATCAAACGGATTTATGTACCTATGACCGAAAGCGGCTTTTATATTTTATTTTGTCTTCAGCAGCCACAGCATGGCTACGGAATCGGCCAGCAGGTCAAGCAAATGACAGGAGGCGAGTTAATTATCAGTGCAGGGACAATGTACGGAACGCTCTCCAAAATGGAAAAAGATGGTCTGATTGCTTTTGAGAGAGAAGAAGAAAAAAGAAAACTCTATCGAATTACGGAACTTGGAAAAGAGGTCCTGAATCTTGAAATTAATCGTATAGAACGTTTGTATAAAAACAGCAAAGGAGTGAACATAAATGAGTAGCAGAAAAACTGTAATACGCTTTTTTACCATTGCGGATTTTGAGGAGGAAGAACTCTGGCTGCACAACCAGCATAAAGACGGCTGGAAACTATCGGGAATGACTCCGCCATGCTTCTACACTTTTGAGAAATGTACGCCGGAGAATGTAGCATACCGGCTGGACTATAAAAACAATGCGGAGACCAGTGACTATTTTCAGATTTTTAAGGATTACGGATGGGAATATATCTGTCGGTGCGTTGGCTGGCTGTATTTTCGAAAACCGTCATCTGAGACGGAACCTGAGCAGGATAGCGAAATTTTCTCTGACAATGAATCAAAGGTTGATATGATTAACCATGTGGTAAAAACCCGCCTGTTTCCAATCATGGTAGTCCTGCTCTGTTGTGTGATTCCGACTTTAAGCAGAAGTACAGAGACCAGCGACCCTGCTGCAACTGTGTTCACTGTGATCTTCGCTATTCTGACACTGCTATATCTTTATCTGTTTATTTATTGCGGTTTGAAACTGCTAAAACTTAAGAAAAAATATGAAAATGAATAAACGACCGCGGGCATTTGCCAAATGCCCGCAAGACCGCAAGGAATAAAATGGAATAATTTCTTATGAGACCCAAAAGAACCGCTTCATGCAAGCATGAAGCGGTTCTTTATTATACCTTTTATGCGCTTATCTTATTGCTTTCGCGTAAATTACTCTACAACAGTAGCAACACGGCCTGATCCAACAGTACGTCCACCTTCACGAATAGCGAAAGTAAGACCCTGCTCCATAGCTACCGGATGAATCAGTTCGATAGTCATTTCTACGTTGTCACCAGGCATACACATCTCTGTTCCTTCCGGAAGAGTGATAACACCTGTAACGTCAGTTGTTC
>CAYRTA010000019.1:0-27074 GCA_964427045.1 uncultured Hoministercoradaptatus sp.
TAAATTTGTTTTAATCATACCACTGCCGGACACTTTTTGCAACGATTTTCTTTCCTTTATAGGAAACCGTATTGTATTCAGAACAAAATGGAGTAATTCCTTATTCTAATTTAGTGGTTTTGTCGTATTTCTTAAAATTAATTTGACCGGAGCCAAATAATCTTTGGCTTCTTCCCCCTTCATCTGCTGGAATAAGGCCTCTATGGCATGATCCACAATTACCGGAATATCCTGCTCCATACAGGAAAGGCTGACTGCACATATCTCTGGCGGCAGCAGGTTATCAAAGTTCACGATGGATACCTGCCGGGGGACGGCTATCTGCCGCTCCTTCAGCACTCCATAAACGGCCAGACCAGTATACACATCCGCTGCTATGACGGCATCCGGACAGGGCTTCTCATCGAGCATCTTTCCGAACGCCTCATAAGCATATTCATACCGGGTATGCGGCAGCTCTATATACCGCTCATCCGCGAAAGCAACACCGTTTTCGCTCAGCACATCCCGAATTGCCATGATCTTTAATTGATTACTGATGATCGTTTTACAGCCGCCAATGTAATAAAAGCTTCTGCAGCCCGTCTCATATAAATATTCCACGGCCTGACGCACACCGCCATACAAATCCGACATAATATGGGGAGCGTCGATACCAGGATAGTAGCTTCCGATAAAAACCAGTGGAATTCCATTTAACCGTAAAATATTAAGGTAATCCGGATGTAAATTTTCTTTGATGCTCGGATAGATAATGGCGCCTTCCACCCGAAAGCTGACAAATTGTTCTATGATTTTTTCTTCATATTCCCGGCTGCTTTCCGTGGTCGCCATAATCATCTGATAACCCATATCGCGCAGAACGCTTTCCAGACGTCTGACAAGGGCACTGTAAAACAAGTTGGAAATATTCGGAACCAAAACACCAATGAGACCGCTTTTCTTTTCTGCCAGGCTCTTGGCATTTGCACTGGGTACATAGCCCATTTCCTTCGCAATAGCCAATACCCGCTCTCTCGTCTTTTCTTTTACTCCAGGTCTGCCATTGACAGCCAGCGAAGCGGTACCTTCGGACACACCTGCCGCAAATGCAATGTCTTTTAATTTCACACCCAAATGACCAGCCTCCTTCAAAACTGCTTTCGAAACCTCGAAACTACTCCTTTGCGTGCTTTTATGTTATCACATCCACTTTTATCAGACAACCAAAATCCCGAAACTCCCTGCTAAAACCGTAACAGTTCAGCCCTTCGGGCTTCACAGTTATATCCGCTATAGCTGCTTTACAATCCGGTACGCATCGTCCACCAACAGAATATCTGCATACCGTCCCGGCGCCAGCACGCCTACCTGATCGTCCACGCCGATGCTCCTGGCCGGGTTTCTGGTGGCCGCAAGAAGCGCCTCCTCTTCACTTACTCCAAAGTCCATGGCCAGCCGCATGCACGCAAACAGGTTCGTAGCCGAACCGGCAATGGTTCCATCCGCCAGCAGGGCCTTACGGTCTTTCATGGTTACGGTTTGTCCGCCCAGCTGATAGGTTCCGTTGGCCATTCCTGTGGCCATCATAGAATCACTGATCAATACCACACGATCCCGGCCAAACATACGGAAGGTATTGCGGATCACGGCCGGATGCACATGGATGCCATCGCAGATCAGTTCAACCATACAGTTCTCATCCTCAACCGCTGCGATAATCATCCCCGGTTCCCGGTGCCCCATGGGCAGCATCGCGTTATACAGGTGGGTAATATGATCCGCGCCCCGGCGCAAAGCCTCTGCCGCCACCTCATATCCTGCTGCCGTATGACCCAAAGAAATATGAACCTGGTCATGATACCGGTCAATAAATTCCATGGCTCCGTCCACATTCGGCGCCAGCGTCACCAATTTGATCAGGCCGCCGGCCGCCTTTTGACAGCTGTTCCAGATTTCATCCGAAGGGCAGGCAATATACTTTGCCGCCTGCGCCCCTTTCCTGGCTTCATCCACAAACGGACCTTCCATGTTGACTCCGACAATTCTGGCTCCGCCTTCCGTATCTTTCGCTTCCACCGCCGTATGGAAAATTGCCTGAAGCTGCTTAAGGCCCAGGGTCATGGAGGTGGGACAATAACTGGTGATGCCATTTTCTTTCTCGTACCGAAGAATGCAGCGCAGCCCCTCCACATTTCCGTCGGAAAAATCATGGCCAAAGGCGCCGTGGCTATGCACATCCACCAATCCGGGAATTACCTTTAATCCCCTGGCATCCACCACCGTTTCATCGGTGACCTCTTCTTTCGCCGCCACAATTTTTCCGGCTTTTATATAAAGATCCTTTTCCACAAATGTTCCGCTTTCATCGAACACTCTGCCATTTTGAATGATCATTGTCTGTCCAATACCCCTTTCTCGTAAATCACCGCCAGTGCCTCCTCATCCGCCACCACCGTAACATCATTATGAAGCTGCAAAATAGAAGCCGGCACATTCGGCGTAATCGGCCCAAAGAAAGACTGATACAAAGCCTTTGCTTTCCCTTTTCCGGAAGCAATCAGCAGGATTTTCCTGGCCTGCATAATATTCTTAATACCCATAGTATACGCTTCCTTCGGAACTTCATCAATAGAAGGGAAGAAACGGGCGTTGGCCTGAATCGTATTTTCTGTCAATTTTACACAGTGCGTCTCAGACTCAAATGCCTCACCAGGCTCATTAAAACCGATATGTCCATTACCGCCGATTCCCAAAAGCTGCAGATCAATACCGCCCACTTTTTGAATAATCTGATTATACCCGGCGCAGGCCTTCTCCCGGTCAAGCTGGGTTCCGTCCGGCACAAACGTTTTTTCCTTTCTTATATTAATGTGGTCAAAGAAATTCGTATTCATGAAATAACGGTAGCTTTGCACATTCTCACCGGAAAGCCCCCGGTACTCATCCAGATTCACGGATGTGACATTCTGAAAGTCAATATCACCTTTTTCATACCACTGGATCAACTGCTGATAGGTTCCTACCGGTGAAGAGCCGGTTGCCAGACCCAGTACCGCATTTGGTTTCATAATCACCTGCGCGGAAATAATATTGGCCGCCTTTCTGCTTAAATCTTTATAATCCTTTGCCTGATAAATTACCATGATCGTTCCTCCTCTTTGTTTATAGGATTCCATTTTGTGTTTCCATTATGTGTATTACGGTGTATTTCCCACCTTCTGAGTACAATATATCCATATGGGAATGTATTTTCAAGATATTGCGCCTTTTTAGAAAATGCTTTCACTTTTTGTGCTAATTTTACAATTTTACCCCCTCAAAATTGTCCAATTTTATTTGATTTCCCATTTGTTCTGAAAGAACTTTCTCAAATTAAAAATCTATTGAAATTTCTTTTAATAACATCTATACTCACCTTAACAAAACACAAATACCGAAAGAAATCGCGGGAAGGAAACCCGAAGAATCAAAAGTATAACGTAAAGAAAAGCAAAACAAAGAAAACTCTATAAATAGGAAGGAGAACACATATGAATACATCTGTTGAAGCATTAAAAGGCAACTTAATTGTTTCCTGCCAGGCACTTCCCCATGAACCACTTCACTCATCCTTTATTATGGGACGTATGGCCCTGGCCGCTTTCCAGGGCGGCGCCTGTGGTATCCGGGCCAACACCAAAGAAGATATCGCCGAAATCAAAAGGAACGTGAATCTTCCGATTATCGGAATCGTCAAACGGGATTATGCGGATTCCCCGGTCTTTATCACACCGACCATGAAAGAGATTGACGAATTGATGGAAGTCAAACCGGAAATTATCGCGCTGGATGCCACCGGCAGAATCAACCCCGGCAACATGTGTCAGGATGACTTCTACCATGCCATCCGCGCCAAATATCCGGATCAGCTTCTCATGGCAGACTGCTCTACCGTAGAGGAAGCATTTCACGCAGATGAACTGGGATTTGATTTTATCGGCACGACAATGGTGGGCTACACACCGCAAAGCCAGGGCGATCATATCGAAGCCAATGACTTTGAGATTATCCGTACAATATTGGCGAAAGTAAAACATCCGGTTATCGCCGAGGGAAATATCAACACACCCCAAAAAGCCAAACGCGTCATTGAACTGGGCTGCTTCAGTGTTGTTGTGGGTTCCATCATTACCCGCCCCCAGCTGATTACCAAAGCTTTTACGGATGCCTTAAACGAATAAGCCGTGAACCCATTAACCATTTCACATATAAAAACAAATAAGAAACCCGTACATCAACTGCAACAGGAAAACTTATCAACTCATCACACAAAAGGAAAAGAGAGGAAAACAACATGAGAAACCTGGAAAAGTACAAAGGCATCATCCCCGCATTTTATGCATGCTATGACGAAGAGGGAAAGGTAAGTCCCGAGCGCGTCCGCGCCCTGACACAGTATCACATTGACAAAGGGGTAAAAGGCGTATATGTAGGCGGCTCCTCAGGCGAGTGTATCTACCAGAGCGTAGAGGACAGAAAAATCACCCTGGAAAACGTTATGGCCGTTGCCAAGGGTAAATTAACCGTGATTGCCCACGTTGCCTGCAACAACACAAAGGACAGCGTAGAGCTGGCTGCACATGCGGAAAGCCTGGGCGTAGACGCCATCGCTTCTATCCCGCCCATCTATTTCCATCTGCCGGAATATTCCATCGCAGCATACTGGAATGCCATGAGCCAGGCCGCGCCTAATACGGATTTTATTATCTACAACATTCCCCAGCTTGCCGGAACTGCACTGACCATGAGTCTGTTTAAGGAAATGCTGAAAAATCCCAGAGTCATCGGCGTAAAGAATTCTTCCATGCCGGTACAGGATATCCAGATGTTCAAGGCCGAGGGCGGCGATGATATCATCGTATTCAACGGTCCCGACGGGCAGTATATCAGCGGACGCGTGATCGGCGCGGAAGGCGGCATCGGCGGTACCTACGGCGTTATGCCAGAGCTGTACCTGAAGATGGAAGAGCTGGTAAAAGAAGGTAAGATGGCCGAAGCCCGCGAAGTACAGTATGCAGCCAACGACGTCACCTATAAAATGTGTTCTGCCCGGGGCAATATGTATGCGGTCATCAAGGAAATGCTCCGCATCAATGAAAATCTGGATTTGGGCGGCGTCCGCCTTCCTCTGGAAAACTTAAACGAAGCCGACAAAGAAATTGCAAAAGAAGCTGCTGCCATGGTAAAAGAAGCCGTAGCCAGATTTTGTTAATCCCTGACCCATAGCAAAATGAGGAGGTAAGACTATGCAAGGATTTACAGTTATTGACTTAATTATACTCATCGTTTATCTGGCAGCCGTATTATTTGCCGGTCTTCATTTTTCCAAACGGGAAATGAAAGGAAAAGAATTCTTCAAAGGTGACGGTACCATCCCCTGGTGGGTTACCAGCGTATCCATTTTCGCAACCTTATTAAGCCCGATTTCTTTTCTGTCCCTGGCCGGTAATTCCTATGCCGGAACCTGGCTTTTGTGGTTCGCCCAGCTAGGTATGCTGGTGGCAATTCCCATCACCATCAAATTCTTCCTGCCGATCTACAGCAAGCTGGATATCGATACGGCATACCATTATCTGGAGGTTCGCTTCCACAGCAAAGGACTTCGTGTGCTGGGCGCCATTATGTTCATCATCTACCAGATCGGCCGTATGTCCATTATTATGTACTTACCATCTATGGTGCTGGCAAATCTGACTGGCATCAACGTGAACATCCTGATCATCATCATGGGTATTATCGCCATCATTTATTCTTATACCGGCGGTTTGAAATCCGTACTCTGGACAGACTTTATCCAGGGATCCGTATTGCTGATCGGCGTAACCTTCGCCCTGTTCTATCTGATTCACGGTATTGACGGCGGCTTCGGCGCCATTATAAATGCTTTTGGCGCGGAGGGAAAGTTCCTTGCAGCCGACCAGCCGATTTTCGACATCAATATTTTGAAAGACAGTGTATTCCTTCTGATCGTGGGAGCAGGCTTTAATACCCTTTCCTCCTATGTTTCCAGCCAGGACATTGTACAGCGTTTTACCACCACCACCGATACGAAAAAGCTGAATAAGATGATGCTGACCAACGGCGCTTTATCCATTTTCATCGCCACCGTATTCTACCTGATCGGCACCGGCCTGTACGTGTTCTATCAGCAGAATGCATTGCCGCCGGCAGCACAGCAGGATCAGATTTTTGCTTCCTATATCGCTTTTGAACTCCCGGTTGGTATCACAGGACTCCTACTGGCAGCCATCTATGCGGCCTCTCAGTCCACACTCTCCACGGGCCTGAACTCTGTTGCCACAAGCTGGACGCTGGATATTCAGGAACGTCTATCCAAAAAGCAGCTGAGTTTTGAAACGCAGACCAGAATCGCGCAGTTTGTTTCCCTGGGCGTGGGTATTTTCGCCATCATCGTCTCCATGGTTCTGGCCAACGGCGAAATCAAATCCGCCTACGAGTGGTTTAACGGCTTCATGGGTCTGGTACTCGGTATCCTGGGCGGCACCTTCATCCTGGGCGCATTTACCAAATGTGCCAATGCCAAGGGCGCTTACGTCGCTTTCGTGGTCGCCTCTGTTGTCATGATCGCCATCAAATACTTCTCACCGGCGGGCAGCGTATCCATCTGGAGTTATTCGATTATCTCCATTGCCGTATCTCTGGTTGTGGGTATTCCGGTAAGCTTACTGACCAGGAAGAAAGGCGACGCACCGGATCCGTCCACAACCATTTATAAAGAATCATAACGTCCAAAGAAAACAAAAGTGGAGGAACAGGATTATGATATTCGGAAATATAAGGGATTTGAAGGATTATCCATTTTTAGAAGCAGGTATACAAAAGGCCTTTGCCTATGCCGCCGCTTCCGATCTTCTGGCATACGAAAAGGGTTCATACCCCATTGACGGCGATGACCTTTTCGTAAACATTGTGGAATACGAAACGACAGCGGCCGAACATCGTTTCTGGGAAGCACACCGGGCCTACCTGGATCTGCACCTTATGCTTAGGGGGCCGGAACAGATAGACTTAAACTTCATCGACAACATGGACGTAAAAGAATACGTCCCCCAGGATGATTTTGTACCGATGGACGGTGATCCGAACAGTCACGTAGTCCTGGAGGCAGGTGATTTTCTGATCTGCTATCCGAAGGATGGACACCGCACCGCTGTGGCGGTAAAGGAGGCTGTCACCATCAAAAAAGCAATCTTTAAAATTCGCATAAAATAAATGGTAACTATTCAGCCACGGCAAATCGCAGGAATGGATGTGTCATGCTCGCATGTAAACAAACATTCCTGCGATTTGACATATGGCGTTTAGCCATAAGGTTATTTACGAATCAGGAAGAACCTTTTATAATAAGAAAAAAGGATGGATATTTATGAGTAACTACATTTGTATTGATATAGGCGGCACCTCCATCAAGCACGGCATCCTGCAGGCAGACACCATGACCTTTCTGACCAGTGATGAAAACCCAACCCATGCCGAGCGGGGCGGTCCCTATATATTGGAAACCATGATTTCTCTGATCCGGCAATACATCGAGAAATATTTTGCCAATGATTGTCCGCCTGCCGGTATCTGTATTTCTACGGCCGGCATGGTGGACTGCAAGACTGGCAGCATCACCTACGCCGCGCCTTTGATCCCCGATTATACGGGAACGCGTATCAAGGAGACTCTGGAGTATACCTTCTCCTTGCCCTGCGAGGTGGAAAATGACGTCAACTGCGCGGGACTTGCGGAGGCTTTCTGCGGAGCCGCCCGCAACACACACAGCAGTATTTGTCTCACCATCGGAACCGGCATCGGCGGCTGTATGATTTTTAAAAACCAGGTGCTGCATGGTTTTTCCGGAAGCGGCTGTGAGGTGGGATATCTGCATCTGCCCGGCGGCGCTTTTCAGGATCTGGGCGCCGCCAGTGTTCTGGTGAAAAAAGTACAGGAATCCTGCCCGGATACGGTCTGGGACGGCAAAAAGATTTTCGAGGCAGCCAAACAGGGCCATACGATTTGCATACAGGCCATTGATGAGATGGTGGATGTCCTCGGTATGGGCATTGCCAATATCTGTTACGTGGTAAACCCTGAGGTCGTTGTCCTGGGCGGCGGGATCATGGCTCAGAAGGAATATCTGGGCGGCCGAATCCGCAAAGCCCTGGACCGGTATCTGATTCCATCCGTAGCCTCCCACACCAGACTGGCCTTTGCTGAAAACGGCAATCAGGCCGGTATGCTGGGCGCTTACTACCATTTTCAGCAATCACAAAAAAATTAATCGGACAGGTCTGTCACGGCAGCCCAAGGACCGTGCCTGTCCGGAAAAAGGGGGAATAAGTCATGGCAGAACGCCAGAAAAATATTGTACCGTTGATTGAATCCGTATATCCTACATTTACACCATTGGAAAAAACCATCGGAGATTTCTTCATACACAACAACCAGAAAATGGATTTTTCCGCCAGGCATATTTCCCAGCTTCTCTTCGTCTCGGAAGCATCCTTATCCCGCTTTTCCCAAAAATGCGGGTTTAAGGGCTACCGGGAATTTCTCTTTCACTATCAGCAGGGCCTTGAAGAGGAACAAAATCCCCTTCCTCCCACCTCCGATTACAGCAAGCTGGTACTGAACACCTATCAGGAACTTTTGAATAAGAGTTATACTCTGCTAAAGGAAAGCCAGATTCAGACCATCGCCGCTCTTTTGTCCACCAAAGAACGCATATACGTTTACGGAAAGGGCAGTTCCGGCCTGGTGGCCCAGGAAATGCAGCTTCGCTTTATGCGCCTCGGCGTTCCCATGGAGGCCATCACAGATACCCATATTATGAAAATGAACTCCGTTCTGATTAATGAGAAATGCTTTGTCATCGGTATCAGCGTCAGCGGCCGCACCCCCGAAGTCATCCAGTCTATGCAGACGGCCAAGCAGCTGGGGGCCGCCACCTTACTGATTTCCTCCCATAAGCCAGCGAATTATTCCGATTTCTGTGACGATATTCTGCTGGTGTCGGTAAAGGAAAACCTGGAAAACGGAAAGGCCATCTCCCCTCAGTTTCCCATACTGATTATGGTGGATATTCTCTATGCCTATTTCCTGCGTACCGATACGAACCGGAAAGAGGCCCTTCATGACTATACGCTGAGCGTATTATGACAGTACCACAGGGATTTTCATTCCTTTCATTCTTCATCATGTTTCTGTATGTTCCCGGTGTCATCCGATATCTTTGTTTAAATGCGCGGTTAAAGGTTCTCTGGCTTTCGAATCCTGCGGTAAAACAAATTTCTGTGATGGTCTGCGTGGTATTTTCCAGCAGGGAGGCCGCGCAATCTGCGCGAAATTCATTGACATACTGGTTGAAGTTGCTGTGAAAGGTACCGGAAAAGACTCGTGATAGTGCATATTTTCCAACCCCCATTTCCTTCGCTACCCGTTCAAGAGTTAATGGCTCCTGAAAATGCCCCGCAATGTATGACACGGTATCATAGATCAGATCATGGGGACCTGCCTTATCTTTACTGACCAGGTGCAGCCGGGGAATGGCGTGTACCATGATGACCTGGATATAGGCCTGTATAAGCAATTCCTTATTTCCCCGCTGACGCCATAAGGCATCGATGGCCCCTACGACACCTACGTGAACCTGTTTCTTCTTGATTACGGGATTGGAAGGACATTTTTTCTGTATCTCATCCCGAAAAGCGCCGCACATGCGCAGGGGCACAAGCATATAAATCGCCTTATTGACGCCTTTATCAAATACCTGGTAATGATGAATGACGTCAGAAAAGATAATAGCCAGATCGCCTTCTTCCATATGATATAGTTCCTGTGCCATCCCAATTTCCAGGCTGCCCTCCGTCACATATACAATTTCCACCGCATTATGCAGATGTGGGGAAACGTGACGGGCCTGTTTTTTTCGTATTGTAAATTTATCATGGGTTGCTTCATATACTGGAAACATTCTTTTTCTCCCTTGCAAGATTTGGCCGTCACTTCTTCTGATTTGACACGACAAAAGCCGGGATGGGATTTACAATAGAACTGTAAATAAACAGAAGGAGGTGAGCAGCATGAAATCCATCAAAAGCTACATAGCCGATGTTTTAAACTTTTACGCCGCTTATTTTAACCATGTGTATCGCGGCTGACAGAAACCGGAACTTCATGGATAATGGGGTTTTCGGTACCTTGGGAAAACGAAAGCACTGTCTGATAGACTGACTTGTCTAAGACAGTGCTTTTCGTAACTTTCTTCTAGTTTTTCTCTGTGATTTCCCTCTGCGCCCTTATCTTGGCATTGGCATCTTCCACGTTCATCCGGGAAAGTACCAACAGGATAACCACATCTAAAATCAGAGGCAGCCACAGATACATAAAATGCAGCATATTGATACAGGAGGCCGGCTGCACGGCCAATTTACCGGAAAATCCGCTGAATTCCAACAGCCAGCCGGAAAGTGCCGTACCGATTCCGCCGCCAAGCTTCACACCTAAGGAGGTACAAGAATACATGGTTCCCTCCACTCTCTTATTTTTGGTAAGGAAGGTGTATTCCGAACAGGAGGCGATGACCGCATTCATATCACCCTGCCATGGCCCCTGTCCAAAGGCCGCCAGCGCCGTAAATAATAACATAAGTGGAATGCTGCCGAGGTATCCGGCCACCACTACCATGGCTCTGCCAAACACAGCCAGCATATAGCCTCTCATATTTAATTTGTACATACCTTTCCATTTTCCCACCAGTGTGGGTGTAAAAACCAGGGCTACAATCAGCGGTATATTAATGGCCCAGGAAAATACACCGTACAAATTTTCGTTTTTCAGCACATAGGTCATATAATAGATACCGGCGTTGATCATTGCTCCATATAACTGCTGCAGAATATAGACTGCGCAGATCATCAGATAAAACTTATTGGACGCCAGCAGTTTGATTGCCTGCACCAGGCCGTATTTTTCCTCCTGGCCGGATTCCCGGGCATCTGACTGCGCCAGTTCTTCTTCCGGAAGTTCTTTGACGGAAAGGGCGGAAATGGTATTTACCGCCAGACCGATAATGGCGTAAACAACAGCTACCGTACGCCACGCACCGGCCCCGCCGCCGCATTTTGCCACAAATCCTACCGTAACCGACTGAATCAAAAGACTGGTAGCAAAGGCAAAGATGAAACGATAGGATCCCATCTGTACCCGCTCCTTACTGTTCTTGGTAACCAGCGATGTCAGTGCGGAATATGCAATATTATTCGCCGTATAAAAGACTGCGTTTAACAGGGTGTATGCAATAAAGAACCATGCATACTGGGCTGTTGTTCCCAGATCCGTGGGAATCGCAAAAATTGCAATCAGTGTAATGGCACAGCCGATATAACCATACAGCATCCACGGCCGGGCTTTCCCCAGCTTCGTATGGGTCCTATCAATCATTGCCCCGAAAAAGACATCGGTCACACCGTCAAAAAGCTTGGAAACGGCAATCAGCGTACCTACGATACCCGCGCTTAGGCCTATGGTGTTGGTCAGATAAATCATGACAAACGAGGATAAGAATGCATATACCACATTACCTGCAACATCTCCGGAACCATATCCGACTTTGTTATACCACTTTAAGTATTTCTTTTCTTCCATGAGTACTACTCCTTCTTATTTTAGTTTTTCCGTCAGGCAGCCGAAAAAATCGCTTTCCGGATTGTGCATGCGCGACCTTTTCAACTGCTTTCACGGCGTATTAAAAATTGTCAGCCTTTCATAAAAGGCACAATTTTAATCGAAAAATAAATTTCTTCTTCCTTTATTTGATACTTTTCCAAAACCTGTGGTCCACAGCTGTGTGAACCGATACCCATCTGGTCATAATCCAGACAAAGAACCACACTTTCGGATTCCTTAAGCTGATAATTATGCCCGGCCCGCTCCAATTCCTCCTGGGTGTAGGGGGAGGCATTGAAAGAAAAGGACTGCCAGGAGGCCGCCGCCAAACCGAAGGAACCATTGGACAGCACCACGTAATCGCAGTCATAATGGCTGCCGTTTTCCTGGGGTCGAATATAATCTTCATGAAGTTCCCGTACGGTTGTATGGTACAGACCATGACGGGAAGCCTGATGCTTGTCCCGGTAGCTTTCCATGGGACCCATGCCATAATAGGAGACATTAGCCAGCCTCCGGTTCAAAAACAGCCGCAGGCCAAAGCGGGGCAATGGCGGAAATTCCATATCGCGTTTTGCGAAAATTGCCGCCTGTATGCCTCCTGCACCATCTATAAACCAGCTTATCTCCATGCGCATCATGGGCTGTACGGCCATGGCCGCCACAGACAGCAGACTTTTGATCTCCACGCCCTTGTGGGTTTGTTTCACTATCGTCTCATAAGATCTGGTATAGGCCCGGTCATAACCTGCCCGCTTCCATTCCTCTTTATCGTTTCTATCGTTATCTGTCGGCGCCCGCCAGATATTGATGGCAGCCGACCGGTCCAGATATTCCTTCCCGCCGTAACGAATACTGCTGATCATTCCCGTGTGCTTATCATAAACATAGACAAAGTTCAGGCCCCTCAGGACAACGGTTTCTTCATCCTCCTGAATCCGGATATCTTCCTGGGGCAATCCCATGGCATCCTTTCGCATATCGGCAGGGTTTCTCAGCCACTGGTTCAGACTCTGGTTGCGCCCATCCTGATTGCTCAACAAAATCTCATCAAAACCCAATACCAACCCCTGGGGCACCAGTGCTTCCGCCTCTTTTTTCTCATAATACAGGGTCAAAAACGCCCGGCCCTTCGCGGGCACATGGATGGATAAACGCGTATTCACCGTTTCATGGGGAGCGGCGCTTACATCCTTCAAATAACCGGTTTCTGTCACCAGACCGTCACAGCTAACCTCATAGCGGATATTGACATATGCTTCCAGCGGCGTAAAATCCATATAATTTTTTAATTCCAGGATTCCGGTATCCGTCTGATACGACACTACCCGGGCCGGCCGGTATACGTTTTTGTATTCCAACAGCCCCACATGGGGTCTGCGGTCGGGATAAACCAGTCCGTCCATACAGAAATTGCCATCATGTACCTCTTCCTGATGATCGCCTCCATAGTAGTAAATCCTTCGTCCGTCCAAAGCCGTGCCGTCCGCGATGGCATGATCGCACCACTCCCAGACGAAACCGCCGCAGAGCAGATCGTTGGATTGAAATACCTGGAAATAATCTTCCAGATCGCCCGGTCCGTTTCCCATGGCGTGACAATACTCACACAATAAAAGCGGCTTATCCGGCTCACTGTTTAAATAATCCTCGATTTCATCAAACCCCGGATACATACGGCTAAACACATCCAGATTCGAATAGTCATACTTCTTTTCCCGGTTTCTGTATCTGGCACTCTCATAGTGAGTCAGCCGGGAAGGATCAAACCGCCTGGTCCAGGCCAGCGCCTTTTCAAAATTGCATCCATAGGCGCTTTCATTTCCCATAGACCACATGACAACGCAAGGCCGGTTTTTATCCCGCTGTACACAAAGCTTCACACGGTCTAAAATAGCTTCTTCCCAGGCCGGATTGTCCGCCAGCGGTTTATTCCACTGATTCCACTTATTTTCATCCGTATTTTCGGCATAATAGATTTCACAGGGACCATGGGCCTCTATGTCGGCCTCATCGATCACCAGAAAACCATATTGGTCGCATAACTGATAAAACCAGGGAGCATTGGGATAATGGCTGGTTCGGATCGCATTGAAATTATGCCGCTTCATCATGGTTAAATCTTTCATCATTTGTTCCATACCAATGGTAAATCCGGTTTCCGGATCCGAATCGTGACGGTTCACACCGCGAAACTTGATCTTTTGCCCGTTCAGGCGGACAACGCGGTCCCGGATCTCAATGGTACGAAAACCAACCTGATCCGTGATGCATTCCCCCTCCGTCTCCATCACGAGACGGTACAGGTAGGGAGATTCGGGGCTCCACCAAATAGGCCTGGCCACTTTCAGGCAAACTTCAGCCTTCGCAAACTGTCTTTGCCCGGCGGATAAATCTCCTTCCATCATTCCACCATCTGACACAGCCCCACTAGTCTCCGTCACCCCCTCGGACGGCATAATCTGACCGGAAGCCGCCAGCCGGCCTTCTGCGTCATACAGAGAAATCTTTGTGGGGCACACACCGGGAAGATACGTGAAATCGATGGAAACCGATGCTTCGGCAGAATCCTCCGCGATCTCGGTTTTAATAAAATAATCATAAATGATCCGGCGGGGCCGCCTAAGCAGATAGACATCGCGGAATATTCCGCTCATGCGAAACTTATCCTGATCTTCCAGATAAGAACCGTCACACCACTTCAAAACCAGCACGGCCAGACAGTTTTCTCCCTGACGGATGACACCGGATACGTCAAACTCACTGGCAGCATGGGAAACCTGGCTGTATCCCACATACTGTCCGTTCAGCCACAAATAGAAGCAGGAATCCACGCCTTCAAAGTTTAAGTACGCTTTCGGCGCTTTTGCATCCGGTTCATACACAAAATGATACACATAGGCGCCGCATGGATTATCAAGGGGAACGAAAGGCGGATCGAAGGGAAAGGGGTAGCGGATATTGGTGTATTGGTGATAATCGTACCCGTCCATCTGCCATACACCCGGCACCTGGGTGGTGCCAAAACCCGACAGATCAAAATCCTCCCGGTAGAATTCTTCTTTCACTTTTGTTACGGAAGGATAGAACCGGAAGTTCCACACACCGTTTAACAGCTGCATCCGGTCCGAAGTCCGATGGAATCCCGGAGGCTTTTCTTCCGGGTTTTCCGGCGGCCGGGAAGCGGGCATATAGTATGCCCGCGGCGGCATCGTATGCTCGTGCAGAAAATTTAAGTTTTCAAAGTAATTGGGTACTATCATGTTTGATACCTCCTGTTAGTTATCTGTTGATTATCTGCTGCCTGCCGTTCACAGCTGCATATCGCTGATGATTATCATCCCGATTTTTGTGCAGCCGGCTTACGTTTCTTTTTTTTCGCTCTGTTTTCTTTCTATCCGTATTATAGATAATACCCATAAAAACGTCCATAAACCCAATTGGACAAAACATGCACAAAATGATACAATCAAAATAATAGAATAGAGAAAAGCATGAAGCCAGACAAAAAAAGCATCCCTATCACTTTGCCTGGAACACTTTTTGAAAAAAAGCATAGGAAAGGAGTATGTCTGCATGTATATCAATTCGGCCTATTTAAACCATTCACACATCGATTTTAAGGACAAAAGCAAACCTCTGATTGTGGGAAGCTGCGGTACGTATCATCTGTATACCCGGCCTAAACTTCCCACCTACCGTCCCAGGGGCAGAGTGGATTTTCAATTATTATATATAGCGGCAGGCAAGGCCCATTTCTATTTCGGTGATAAGGGTGTTGACACCGTGGTAAATGCGGGAAACATGGTTCTATTCCGTCCAAAGGAGCCACAAAGATATGAATATTACGGCGTTGATCAGACGGAAGTCTATTGGGTTCATTTCACCGGAGGAAACGTAACGAATATACTTAAAAGCTATGGCATTACCAACGACATGCGTATTATCTACACGGGTACCTCACTGGTATACACACAGCTTTTTAAACAGATGATCGCCGAACTGCAGCGCTGCCAGACCGATTATGAAGAAATGCTCTGTCTCCGCCTTCGGCAGATACTGATTCTGATCCACCGGCAGCTTGGCCAAAAGAAACATCTGACCAATGCCTATTTGGATACGGAAATGGAACTGGCGATCCAATACTTCTATGATAATTACAATACGGACATCAGCATCGAAGCATACGCCATGTCACGAGGTATGAGTGTCAGTTGGTTCATCCGCAATTTCAAGCAATATTACAACATAACCCCCATGCAGTTTATTTTATCCATTCGTATGAATAATGCTCAGATGCTTTTGGAAAACACTACGTATTCCATTACGGAGATTGCCAATATTGTCGGATACGAAAATCCTCTGTACTTTAGCCGTCTGTTTCATAAACAAAAGGGAATTTCCCCGTCCCAATATCGATCACAGCAGAATATAACCTTGTGAACACCATCAAAAAAAGATGAAGAAAGTATTCTTACTTTCCTCATCTTTTTATCTTTGTACAATTCAACACATAAATTGCAAAAAGCATCCGCCATATGGCAGATGCTCCTGTTCTTGTCTTTTGTTTATGATTCTACCCAATACTTTTCCATATATGTATTGGCAGCCGCTTCCGTAAGTTCATATTTTTCCATTACTTTATTCACTATCTTTTGTCTGGGAAGGCGAAACTCACAACAAACCTCTATCAAACCTTCCACACCTTTTTCAATTCCCTGTTTCATACCTTGCTTAATTCCTTGCTTAATTCCTTGCTTAATTCCGCTTTCTTTCGACTCCCTTAATTCATCCGCAAACAATTCTGCCAATGCTTCGCACATTCTCTTTTCCTCCTCGATCTTCTCCCAGTTGGCACGCACAATCAAATCCATAACTGCCTGATGCAATTTTGATGTTCTCTTTGTCTCATATTTTTCTAATAACTGACGGATTTCTTCCCCTGCCGCTAAATTGTCTCGGAGATTCTGAAGCCAGTAATTTTCTTCTTTTGATAATTGAAGAATAATTAAAATTTGTATTGGAAAATAGCTGTTAGTTATATAATAAATCCCGGCTTCCTGTTTTTCAACCCCCGCCCGGAATTTTATCCGTAAATGTTCCATTAATTTTTTTGGGTAATAACTGCAGGCAAAAGTGATCGTAATTTCATCCGGATCTATCTTCATAACCTGATCCGTATCCGCCTGATAAAAACAGGCATACCCCAATACCTTATAAAAATCATTGATACTCACATAATCATCCGGTGCCTTGTACTCTATTACGTTATATGTACGGAATATTCTTCCAATATTCTTTTTTACCGGCATCTCTTTATTCTTTTTAACAATGAGCATATCAATCTGCATCGGCTTTTTACTCAGCATATACTCATCCCTGATATCCAGATACTTTGACTCTTCTCCCAGTTCTATACGCAATGCTGCCGCAAATGCCGGATGCCACTGCAATTTTCCGTCCTTCATCCTGCCATCTTCCTCCATTATATACGCAAAATCAGACAGTCCAAACTACAACCTGCTTTTCAATTTTTTTATCTTTTTCGTTAACAAATTGGAAATATTATGGCGAACGCCAGATTTGATATGGATGATCTGATATGAATCATCACATTTAGATGTAAACAGCATATCACAGATTTACCATCTGCACAATGCTTTTTTCTTCATGCAGAATCGCATTTTCGGCAGAAAGGAATAATGCCGCTGATGCGCCCCGCCGCAGACGGAGAATTCTGCAAAGCAGCATTCTTTTTTATAAAAAATCACAAACATTACTGATTATTCCGACATTTTGTTCCTGCCAAAACGTGTATAAAAATGGAGGGGGAAATTTCGGAAAGGAACTATATAATGAATGCAATAGAAGAATTATTGAAATTATTAAACATGGACTCCGCCTATAAAGGATATCATTTTCTCAGGGCGGCATTATGTATTGCTATAACAGATGTACCAAGTCTTTGCCATCTCATGTCCAACGTGTATCAGCCGGTCGCCGTACAATTTGATACGACTATTTCCTGTGTGGAACGCAACATACGAACGTTAATCAACGTTTGGTGGGATACGGATGCTCACAAAATTCTATATTCTCTCACACCTTATCCCATTACACAAAAACCAGCCGTCGGCGAACTGCTGGACATCCTGCAATGGATTCTTTTAAAATCAAAAGACTACCCAGACTTACTTGCAATATACCATAAATAACAAAAAGCCACTCAAACCCACGCAAAAGAGAAAATTTTTCCCTCCACCGCAAATATTATCACATTATACACTTTAAATTTGAAAAATTATCGTGTACAAAATAATATTTTCACACATTTGATGTCGTAAAATAAATAGAACAATTTCATAACAGAGGGGGAAAGTGGTATGAATTCAAAGTCTATTACAGATTTGCTTTATTTCCTTGGTATGAATGACCGTTATAAAGGTTTTCACGAATTAGCCGCTGCCTTATATCTTCTAAACAATGATGAAGATCTTCTCGTTTCCATTTCCAGCCATCTTTTCGTAATCGTCTCCGATCAATTCCATGTTACTGTCAACTCTGTTAACCATAATATCAGCCGTGTTATCCGAATCTGTTGGAATAATGCCGAAAGCAGAGAAAAATTATTGCAAATTTCTCCCGTCCACCTTGATTCTCGTCCCACTGTCTGCGAATTTCTCGATATCTTGTATTGGGTAATGAAAAATTGGGAGGCCGACCGCAAATAATATCGATAACATTTTAATTTTATAAAATCGTATATTATTACTGGAAGGGAAATAGAAGAAAGGAAACCTACGATGAATATAATAGATGATTTACTGACTCTGCTTAAAATGCATCCTACATATAAGGGCTATCATTTCCTCAAGGCGGCGTTGGCAATTGCCATGACAGACGAGGTCAGTCTTACTCACTTAACATCCCATATCTACCAACCGGTAGCTATGCAATTCCATACTACATACTCATGTGTAGAGCGTAATATACGCCATCTGATTACTGTTTGGTGGAATACCAACGCCCACAAAATACTTTACCAGCTTACCCCCTATCCGATTTCACAAAAGCCTGCGGTAGGGGAATTGCTGGGTATTCTGCAATGGATTCTCCGGAAGGCCGAAGAACAGCCGGAACTGCTTAAGGGTAATCGAACCTCCAAAACGTAATATAGGTATTTTGCGGCAAAAAACGAAATACTGACATCAACAAAAGAGTATTATTTCCCTTCCCTTTCTCTGTTGAGAAAATTTTTTCATTTGTGAAAATTTTACTTTTAAATCTTACTTCTATTGACAATTTTCATTTTGTGAAATTTTTTTCTTTTTGAAAAATTTTTTCATTTTTGCAACATTTTTACCATTTTCAAACGTGTATTAAGTAGAAGGATAATTAAGGAAAGGAAGTATACCATGAATAGAATTGAAGCATTTTTGTCACTATTAAACTTAAATCCCAAGTATAAGGGATATCCATACCTGAAATCAGCATTGGGCATTGCCCTGACTGAAGAATTCAGCCTTTTACAACTCAATACATATATCTATGAACCAGTTGCCCAGCTATATCATACCAGTCCCCATAATGTTGAGAGAAATATCCGGACATTACTTCATGCATGGTGGGAAACCGATGATCATAAAATTCTTTATACCCTGACACCACATCCCATTCCGGCCAGACCAACAATTGGCGAGTTTCTCGATATTTTCCGATGGATTCTTCGTTACTGCGAAGAACATCCCGAAATTCTTGACTAAAGGAACATCATTATGAAAAATATAGAATTACCAAATACAACCATAATTGAAGACTTGATTTTCTCTTTGGGAATCCGGCCTTCTCAAAAAGGATTTCATCAGCTTGCCTACGCGCTGCGGCTTGCTCTAGATAATGAGGATCGGCTCATCTGCGTTTCCCAGCGCTTATTTTCCATTATTACCACACAATGCGGTACCTCCAGCAATACCATCGATCACAATATTAAACGCATTATCAAAACTTGCTGGTATTCCGCGGAGGGCAAAAGGAAACTAACTATGATAGCCCCTACAAGCCTGGAAAACTGTCCGACAGTCACTGAATTTCTTGATATTTTATACTGGGCTGTAAAAAGAATGGAAACAGGCGATCTGACATGGGACAAACTCTATGATTCTCATATAAGGTAAATAACCTGTACCATGCCGGTTTTGCCGGATTTGAGATAATGGGATCCTGAAAAAAAGCCGGATATTCCGATCTTTACGGGGCTTTGTTATCAATCCACAAAGCCCCCGCTTTCATATATTACTTATTATCATCCTGCAGTCTCTGAACCATACGCCACAAAGCTCTGGCAGAATTAAAATTCTCAGGAATGATTTCCGCCGGAGTAATTTGTATGTCAAAGGTATCCTCCAGTTCACTTACAATGGACAAGATCGCAAAGGAATCCAAAATTCCATCGTCAATTAAGGTATTACAGGTCTCATAATCTGCATCCGGTTGAATATCTTCTAATATCTCTAATAATTCATTCATGTTCGTTATATCTCTCTTTCTATTGTATTGTTATGATAGTTGCGGCTCCCTATTATTCACCATTCCAAAGGTTACTTTCTACCCGGTCCCGCATAAGACGCAAACCTTCTTTCCCGGACCATCCATAGATTTGCGGCAAATCCCGGCTCAAAAATAAGCTCATGCTCTCGGTCATAGAATAGGCACCTGCATTTTCAAAAACCAACAGATCATCTTTTGCCGGTTCCATCAGCGGCACATGCTTCGCCAGTACATCATTCACCGTACACAGGGCGCCGCAGACCGTAACGGGTACGGCAGCCTCTGTCAGCCGCTTCTCCTGTCCGCAATCGGAAAACTGATGATAATAAGGAATTTTCATGGCCATCATCTGGCCATAATAATGAAGTTGATGAATACCGCCATCCACAATCACATATCGATTTTGATGGTTTTCTTTTTCCTCCACAATTTTAGTCAAATAGTACCCGCAGCTGGCAGCCAGATAGCGCCCCATTTCCAGAGTAATGGTTCCTCCAAAAGATAAGGAAGATAGCAGACTCCCAAAGTCATGCAGAAAATCTTCCATCTCCTCTGGCTCTTCCTGCATAAAATACGGCACATAAAATCCTGGTCCATATTCCAGCTTTTCTGCCTGGTAACCATATTCTGTTTTCAGCACGCCAAGAAAATCATCCAGCGCTCTTAATTCCTTTTCAAGAAGTTGTTTTCTTTTCTTCTGCGTGCCGGAATAATACTGAATCCCCTGAATCTGCAATTGAGGATACTGCTCCCGGTTAGCAATCAACTCTTTTATGGTTTCTTCGTCCATGCCAAATTGATTGCCGGCCGTCAGCCGTAAAAGAATTCTCAGTTTCAGCCGGCCGTTTTTCGCAAGTCTGGCAAGCAGCTGATACTGTCCGATGGACTCCGCGGTATAAATCCCATCCCCTCCATAGGTTTCCAAAACCCGGCGAATCTCGCCTGGCTCCTTATAAACACCCGATAAAACAATTTGCTTCATGGAAATGCCATTTCGTTCACAGATGGCAAACTCCCCCGGCGAACACACCTCAATGGAAGTGCCCAATTTAGCGGCCCTGCGAACCAGAAATGGGTTTGCTTTCATGGCAAAGCACAGGGATATCTGTTTATTTTTCCCCAGCAAATCCTGTATCTTCCGGTATCTTTCCGAAAACGCGTCCAGGTCAAATAAATAGCAGGGGGAAGTGTACTGCCTGATTGCCGTTTCCAACATCCGTTTATTCATGCTGCGCCTCCCACTCATGTAATAACCCCGTCCGGTCTATCTTTCCATTTTTTGTCAGCGGCATGGCATCTATCCGGATCAGACGGTTTGGCAGCATATACGCCGGAAGCCAAACGGCCAGCCGTTTTTTCAGTTCTCTTTTTTCAATGGTCCCTTCATAAAAGGCAAGAATTTTATTTTCATGAAAAAGACAACAGCAGCGCCCCACCTCTTTGACACGTTCCATGGCAATCTCTATTTCTCCCAATTCAATCCGATGTCCCATATGCTTAATCTGGAAATCCTTCCGGGAGGCAAAATATAACAGTCCATCTTTTCCATAATAACCCAAATCCCCGGTCCGGTACATCCGCTCCGGATAATTATTATTTAAGGGATTGGAAACAAATGCTCTTTGGGTCTGTTCCGGATTCCGGTAATATCCCAGCGCCAGAGCCGTTCCCGTAACACAGATTTCTCCTTTCCTTTCCGGCGTTCGGATTTCTTTATCCTCTTCATCCAAAAGAAAAACGGTCTCATTGGGGAATGCCCGTCCTATGGGAATGACTTCTCCCGGCGCATACGCCCGGTCAATGATATGATATGTGCAGTTACAGGTAATCTCCGTGGGGCCATAGAGATTCACATACATAACATCCGGCAAATATTGTCTCCACTCCATCAGCTGCTTTGCCGGCATACTCTCTCCTGAAAAGAGCACTTTGCGGATTGTTTTCGGCACCTTATAGGTAAAACCATGCAGCGATGACAAAATGCAGACGGCCGATACGGCCCAGATCAAGGTAGTGACCTGCCGTTCTTCCAGGAAATCCAATAATTGCGCAGGGAAAGAAAACAGCCGGCGGGGAATAATTTCCACTCTGGCCCCTGTTTTCAATCCCGTATAGATATCCTTCACTGATACATCGAAATCCCAGGGGGCCTGATTACCGATGACATCCTCTCCAGTGATGGAAAACAAAGGAGCAAAATGATCTATAAAGTCAATGACCGACCGGTGACTGACCAACACCCCTTTCGGTATCCCTGTAGAGCCGGAAGTAAAAATTCCATAAAGCGGATCCGTATCTTTTGCTCCCATACGCCTTTCGGCTAAAGCCTCCGGGCAGATTTCCCGGCACAGGCAATCCTCGATGCGAAGTGCAGGTATCCCACATGCCAGTTCCCGATATGCCCTTTCGCTTTGGGCAGAGATTAAAATCACCTCCGGCTTCAGGGTATCTAATATCTGAGAAATCCGGAAGGCCGGCTGATGAATATCCAAAACCACATAGAAAGCCCCTGCCTGTACCGCCCCCATCATAGCCTTCATGGCAAACACACCTTTTTCCATAAAAACAGGAACCGGAGCCTTCGGCCCGATTCCCGCCAGGTAAAGGGCAGAACCCACCCGTCTGGAGTCCTGCTCTAATTCAGCATAAGCCGTTCCATGGGGAATCCTGCGTGCCGTATCTTCCAGATAGTGTAAAACGTTAGCGATCATAGAAACCTCCTTTCTACTTCTCACCCATTCTATCTTTTTCCTTCTGGCACGGCAATGACCTTACACTAGAATTAAGAAATATTAAAAGAAACTTCATTTTCAGCAAACAAGTAATTTTTCTTCCCAATCTTTCAATTCCCGGTCAATATGGGCCAGCCAGGCCGTGGAATTAGAAACGGAAGAAACATTCGTACAACGATCATACAATTCCATCAGACTTTGATGACGGAAGGTTTTCCTCCTGTTCACAAGTTCTTTCATGGTGCGCAAAATGCTTTCTAACTGAATGATGGTTATGGGAATAATTTTCTGCGGCCGTCCTTCATACTCATATTTTACAGCTATATAGAAGGTGTTGACCGTATCCACATGAAGCGACGGCGCAACAAACAGGCAATAACCGGGAAACTGCTCATGATGGTTTTCAAATTGCCGCAGATGACGCATAACGGGCTGCCCCTCGTTATACCATTGATCTCTGCTGGTAAGCATATTCACCTCACAAATGGCAGCAAAGGAATCATAATAGCACTCAATATCCGGAACATTATTTGGCGCCGTATACGTAGGCTCATTATCATCACCCACCGGCGCGTTGGGCTTGATCAGCTTGGAATCATTGATAATATTCAAAGCCACATGAGACCATTTCTCCAACTCAATGGAAAACCGCTTCGCCAGTTTGGCTTTATTATGTTTTCGGATATCCTCAAGTGCTTCCACCGTTTCATCAATTTTCTTTACATCCCCGTGGTAATTCCTTTTGATTTCCAGATTCTGCAGATAGGTACGATAAGCGCGCTTCTCATCGATCCACGCCTTCAAGCCGTCTCTGGTTTCCGGCAATGAAAGCACAGACGAAGACATACCCAAATTCTGCTCTATTTCATAAATATCCCTTTGCACATCCCGTCCAATTTCCGTCAGCTTTTCCAGGGTTTCAAAGGGCAGTTCATAGGTTCCGTACGTTCCCATATACTCCCGCCATGCATCCCGGGAATACGGAAGGGCCCGTCCCGGATCATGGGCGAGAATTGCATCAATTTCAATCCGCCTTCTCGGTTCCAAATCAATATAGGTGTTGGCATACTTTCCCCGAATATAGATATACTTTGTCAAACGCATATAACGGATCATATTATCCGTATACTCTCTGACATTCTTTTCCGGATTTTTAAATGCCGGCAAATAAGATTTTATATAACGGCTTACAAAAGCATCCCGTTCCTCCTCTTCATGGAGGGCCTCATACTGTCTCCGAAAGTCCATAATCCTTTCCGCTGTCCGGTCAACCCAGGTATAGGAAGGTAACGACAATGCAAAAATACCAAACTCTATCTTGGAAATCCCCTTTTCCTTTTCTCCCCTCTCCCGGCACAATGCGTTGACCTGTTTAATCAAACGGAGGGTATTGATAAAGGGCTTGGTATTCCAATTTTTGAAGCCGCTTTCGTAAGGGTTGGGATACTGAAATTTCAGCAGCGCATCCAGCATAAAATCAGAAAATTCAATTTGGCCTTCGGCCAGTTTATGTCCCACATCCGACACCTGTACCTGCCGCTTTTTGCCTACAATATATACAAGTCCCAGCTTGGTAAGCGGCGACATAGACTGCCGTCCCCGCATGGGCGGATCCTGATACCGCTTGGCATCAAAAATACCCCTTGCCTCTTCATCAGTCATGGAAATGGATTTATCCTTTAGAAGCTTTGCCTGCTCATCATTTAAGCGGTGAAAACACTGGGGATTATCCGGATCATTCAGATATTGCCGGTTCTTAATCAGCAAAACCTGGAACCGTTCCTGGTTCGCCTGATCCCAAATCTCTCCGTCCAATTCCATCGCTGTCTTTAAAAAACCGATTATCCGCTCTGCCTCTCTGACCGTTGTACTCATACTCCATAATGTTTCCATATCATACCTCCCAATAACCCAGCCGTTCCATTCCTCACGATTTCATTACATGTCTATCCCTTTTCTTTTCAGTATACCATATATTTCCTGTGTACAGATAAAAAGATTGCAGCCACAACTATTATTCATGGAACAAAATGGAGTACTTTCTTTGGAAATAAGAAAAAGGGCCGCCGCCCGAAAAAGCCATTTCTATTCGAAATGATTTTTTCGGGCCGGAGGCCCATGATACCATTTGAAACGTTATTTTTCCGCATCCGGAATGGAAATTTCTCCGTCGAAAACCACGGTTGCCGGACCAGTCATATAGACCAGATTCTCCTGGCGGTCCCAGAGTATCTTCAAATCACCGCCCAGCAGTTTAACCGTAACTTCTCCGTCCTTTACGTATCCGTTACAAATCGATGCCACCGCCACGGCGCATGCTCCTGTACCACAGGCCAGCGTCTCTCCGGCGCCGCGCTCCCACACCCGCATTTCCACCGTATGGTCATCCAGCACTTTCACAAACTCCGTATTGACCCGGTCCGGGAAATATGCATGATGTTCAAATCCCGGTCCCACCTTTTCAATATCCAGATTCCTGACATCTTCCACATAAACCACAGCATGGGGATTTCCCATAGATACACCGGTAAACTGATATTCCGTGCCATTGACCGTAATCGGCTCGGAAATGACTTCTTCCTTTTCGGAAATGACCGGAATCGCCGCAGCCTTCAAAACAGGAGCACCCATATTTACACGGGCAGACAGCATCTTTCCATCCGCCACGGTCAGTTCCAGATACTTGATGCCGCTGGCCGTATCGATGCTGATGCTGGTTTTATCCGTCAGGCCGTAATCATACACATACTTCGCCACACAACGGATTCCATTTCCACACATCGCTCCTCTGGAACCATCAGAATTATACATATCCATCTCAAAGTCGGCCACTTTGGACGGTTTAATCAGAATCAGGCCGTCAGAGCCGATACCAAAATGACGATCGCTGACAAACTTTGCCACCCCATTGGGATCTTCAACAGTTTCCTGAAAACAATTAACGTATACATAATCGTTGCCAATTCCATGCATTTTTGTAAACTTCATAGCCATTCCTTCTTTCCCTGTGCCAGGACGCCGCTTCCGGTATCTTTTCCGTTCAACGGCCGCTCAGATAGTCACATTTCCGTCTTTATCCATATAAATCATTGTCGTATGAGCCGGATTATAAATGCTATACGGCTTTGTATTTTTATCCATTATAGCAGATAGACTACCGGTTGTCATACCTTATTTTAATTACAATTATTTTGACAATCCGGACTCCAGGGCATCTAAGGTTTGGCGGCCGCTCTGATCCATATGATAGTTATCCCGGTAGATCAGCTGTGATATGGGGACTACGGTAAAACCCTGGTTTTCCAGGCGCGTCAGCAGCTCATCCAGCGCATCTGCCGTATACTTGGTTCCCATATGAAACCGGATAATCGACCCGCCCTCCAGTTCCTTACTTTCTATCACCTGTTTTATGATGGCTTCCGTCCCATAATCTTTCCAGTCCAGGCTATCCAGATTCCATAAAATGGGATAATAACCGCAATCATAAATCTCCTGAATCAACGTGTCGCTGTATGCTGCATAGGGCGGCCGGAACAGCTCCATCTCATACCCGGTTAAATCTTTTACCTGCTCATGAACGGCCTCGATTTCCTCCCGGCACGCCTGGGCGGAAAGAGTACTCATCTGCCGGTGACTTTCTCCATAATTACCCAGTTCATGGCCATCATCGACAATCGCCTGCACATCATCGGGATACTTTGTTACCCATTCTCCCGTCACAAAAAACGTAGCCTGCGCCTGATGGTTCTTTAATAATTCCAGAATACGTCCCGTATCTTCGTTTCCCATGGTGCCATCAAAAGAAAGGGCGATTTTCTGATCGGCTCGTTCCACACAGTAGATCGGCAATTTCTGCGCGCCGGACTGTCCGCCGGCGGTCATCAGCGTTTCTTCCTGGTCCTTTTGATAGATGACTACCATTCCCGATATCATCACCACTGCCAGCACAATCACTGCCCACATACCTGATCTGCTCATACCTATCCTATCTTGCTTATGGTATTATAAAAAGTATATGAAAAAAAGAACCCCGCTATGCGGGATTCTCAGACTGTCAAAGAACCCCTATTAAGCCACGGCAAAATAGAGGTTCTTTTTCTG
>CAYRTA010000020.1:0-27022 GCA_964427045.1 uncultured Hoministercoradaptatus sp.
CGCTCTGATCAATCTGGACTTCGCAGATGTACAGACGGTTATGAAGGATAAAGGAATTGCGCACATTGGTATCGGTGAGGCGAAAGGTGATGATAAAGCGCTGGAGGCCGTACAGCAGGCTGTATCCAGTCCGCTGCTTGAGACGACCATCGAAGGCGCAAGCCATGTAATTATTAACATTTCCGGAGATATTTCTCTGATGGATGCCAACGATGCCGCAAGTTATGTGCAGAACCTGGCAGGAGAAGAAGCAAATATTATCTTTGGCGCCATGTATGATGATACGGCAGTGGATACTGCCCGGATTACCGTTATCGCAACTGGTTTAAATGATGCTACCGCGAAACAGGCAAGCGTTACAAGGGGAGCAGCAAAGCCAGAGCGTAAAGCGGCGCCGGAAGCAAAAACTCCGGTATTGGAAAGACCGGTTTATACTCCTCCGGTGACACCGTCCTATCAGATGCCGGCTGCATCCAGTGCGCCGACCACCAGCACGGTTCCGAAAAAGGATATCCAGATTCCGGATTTCCTGAAGAGAAGATAAGGGAACGATAAGAAACGCAGATCCTCAGATATTGTTTGTAGGGAAAACAATATCTGAGGTCTTTTTATTTCGGGAAGAAGGGAGTACAGAATGGACAAAAAAGATATTTATATCATGGATGTGGAAAAGCCGGACAGCAGGCAGTATAAAGAGATGACGAAAGAATTATTAAGGCAGGCCGATCTGGCCGGGCAGATTCCGGCCATAACGAGCCGTATTGGCATCAAACCCAATTTGGTATCGCCAAGTGAGGCATCCTGGGGAGCCACGACCCATCCGGAGGTGGTGGCGGGGATTGTGGAGTATCTGAAGGAACATGGGTATGAAAACCTCGTTATGCTGGAAAGTTCCTGGGTGGGGGATAAAACCAGTGAGGCCATAAAAGTATGCGGATACGACAAACTGTCAGAACAATATGGCGTGCCCTTTCTGGATATGCAAAAGGATTCCTCTTCTGTCCATGACTGTGCCGGAATGCAGCTTAAAATCTGCGATGAAGTGGGAAAACTGGATTTTTTGATTAATGTGCCGGTTATGAAGGGACATTGCCAGACGAAGATTACCTGCGCGCTGAAGAATATGAAAGGTCTGATTCCCAATTCAGAGAAACGGCATTTTCATGCCATGGGCCTGCATAAGCCGATTGCCCATCTGGCCATGGGAATCCGTCAGGATTTTATTGTGGTGGATAATATTTGCGGAGACTGGGATTTTGAGGACGGCGGAAATCCGGTGGTTATGAACCGGATTATGGCGGCCAGAGATCCGGTTTTGACGGATGCGTACGTTTGTCATATCATGGGATATGCGCCCGAAGAAGTCCCCTATATTCCGATGGCGGCCGCCCTGGGAGCAGGCTGTATGGAATGGGAGCAGGCCCATATTCACCAGCTAAATCAGAAAGGAAACCAGGCGGTACTGCCGAAGGTGCGCAAGATTGTTCAGCTAAAAGATGCAGTGGAGGAAGTGGATTCCTGCAGCGCCTGCTATGGGTATCTGATTCCCGCGCTGGAACGGCTTCGGCAGGAAGGTTTGCTGGACTGCCTTCATGAGAAAATTCATATTGGACAAGGGTATCGGAACAAAAGTGGTAACCTGGGCATCGGCCATTGCACGGCAGGATTTACCCATCATCTGGAAGGCTGTCCGCCTACGGAGAATCAGGTATATGAATTTTTAAAAGCATATCTGCTGAATGAAAAATAGGTATTTATCAGGGAAAACGGGATCGTAGCTGAATGAGAAACAGGCATCCGGGCATACTATTTTCAATATAAGAAACGCAGCTGGATTGAAAAAACGGGAGGTTGCTTAGAATGAGAATATTATTTTACGATGCCAAAAGTTATGACCGGGAGTCTTTTGAAGAAAAACGGAAGGCGTACCCGGATATAGAATTGAAGTATTTAAAGTCCGAACTGACGCCGGCCACGGCTCCTTTGGCCAAAGGGTTTGACGGAGTATGTGCCTTTGTCAATTGTGATGTGGGAACAGAAACCATAGAAAGCCTGCATGCATGCGGCGTGAAGCTGATTCTTATGCGCTGTGCCGGATATAATAATGTGGATGTGGAGCGGGCCGCCCGGTATCACATCAAAGTGATGCGGGTGCCCGGTTATTCACCGGAGGCGGTGGCGGAGCACGCCATGGCACTGGCATTGACGGCCAACCGCAGAATTCACAAAGCCTATGTGCGGGTTCGGGAAAATGATTTCAGCCTCAGTGGTATGATGGGAAAGAATTTCTATGAAAGGACGGCCGGCATTGTGGGAACAGGTAAGATTGGCGCGGCCATGGCCCGCATCTGCCACGGCTTCGGCATGAAGGTGATCGCTTATGACCGATATCCCAATCAGAGTCTGGATTTTGTAACGTATGTGGACTGGGAGACCTTATTGGCCGAAAGTGATCTGATTTCTCTTCATTGTCCCCTTACGGAGGAAACATACCATATGATTCGTGAGGAAAGCATCCGCCAGATGAAGGATGGTGTAATTTTGGTAAACACGTCGCGGGGCGGTCTGGTTAAAACGGAAGACTTGATTAAGGGTATCCGGGCGAAAAAATTCTTTGCTGTCGGACTGGATGTCTATGAGGAAGAAAAGCGGAACGTCTATGAGGACCGTTCCAATGAGATATTGGAGACCTCCATTACCTCACGGCTGCTTTCCTTTCCCAATGTGGTGATTACCTCCCATCAGGGATTTTTTACCCAGGAGGCCATGAGCGCCATCAGCGAAGTGACCCTTCACAATGCCGATTCTTTCCAAAAAGGACAAAAAACGGAAACAGAAGTGGTTCTTGGAACGGATGCTTAAGGTGTGTCTGTTTTCCAGATGGAGGGGACCAAATTTCGGATAATCCGGGCAACGGTCTCTTCACTTTCTGCGCATCCTTGTTCCAGCCAATGCTTTAGGATCATAGTAAAACCGGCTTTAAAGCCGACAAAATAATAAAGGATTTCCTGCTTACAGGTAATGCCGGCTTTGAGACATAGCGGCTGAATGACGTGATCCCATAGTGCCTTTTCGCCCTGTGGGATCGGAAATTCATGCCAGGCTTTCAAAGCGCTGCGGTAAAAATTTTCATGTTTATGGATAAACCGTAAAAAAGGAATAAGAGATTCCAAAGACAGAGGCGCTACGGGAGCAGAGCCCGGATATTCCTTTAGCAGTTCTTTCTGCAGATTGTTTTCCATCTGCCGGATCATGTCGTTTATATCCGCGTAATGGGCATAGAAGGTAGAACGGTTTATCTGAGCCCTGTCGCAGATCAGGCGGACCGTAATCTTTTCAAATGGAGTTGTATTCAATAACTCCAGCATGGCTTGTTTCATTCGCACATCGGAAGTTTGAAATTGTCTGTTGTTTTTCGTATTCATAAAATCCCCCTAAAGATCCGACACAAATCGGAATATTGATGATTGTAAATAGAATTTTATCACGATAGAATAGAATCGGCAACGAAAATCTGTTTATAATGAGGGAATTGTATGACTACAACTGTATCTATAACCGATAAAAGAAGATCGCTGATTTTTATGAATCTGATTGTTTCAGGAATTGCTTCGTCCATGCTGGCCACGGCCATGACCACGGCATTACCCAATGTGGTGGAATATTTTCAGGTCACCACCGACATCGGGCAGTGGGTGACGAGCGGTTATTCTCTGGCCATGGGAATGGTCATGCCATTGACCGCTTTTCTCATTACCCGTTTCCCAACGAAGAGACTGTACATGACAGGGATTGGGTGTTTTATCGCCGGACTTTTGCTCAGTGTATTCAGCGCAAACTTTGTCATGATGATGACAGGCCGGGTTTTGCAGGCCTGTGGTAACGGTGTCCTGCTGACATCGGCCCAGGTTATTATTTTGACTTTGTATCCTGCGGAGAAGAAAGGAACGATGATGGGTACCTATGGGCTGGCAACCACGGCTGCGCCCACCATCGCGCCAACGATTGCCGGGCTGCTGATCGATGCCTTTGGCTGGAAGTCCATCTTCTATGTGGTATTGGTTATCATGACAGCTTCCTTTGTAATGTCGGGCCTTGTTTTTGCGGATGTACTGGAAATACAAGATAAGAAATTTGATGTGCTTTCTTTTGTGGAAAGTATCTTTGCCTTTGGCGGTGTTACACTGGGAATCGGAAATATCAGTAGCTTTGGGTTGGTCAGCGTGCAGGCGGGATTGCCGCTTATAATTGGTGTAGTGGCGTGTTTCTTCTTTGTTGTCCGGCAGTGCGGCTTGCCCAAACCGTTTCTTGATGTGAAGATATTGCGTAATCCGGCTTATGCAGTCAGCGTGATTTCCAGTATGGTTCTTTATTTGGTCATGATGGGTTCCTCCGTCATGATGCCTTTATATGTGCAAAGTGTTATGGGATATTCGGCGGTGGTATCCGGATTGGTAACACTGCCCGGCTCTGTCGCGACAGCACTTATCAGTCCTTTTGCCGGAAATTTGTACGATAAGATAGGAATCAAAAAGATTTTTGTGCTTGGTTCGGCTGCTCTGGTGATCAGTAACAGCGGCATGATTTTTCTAAGTATGGGTACGCCGCTTTGGGTGGCGGCCTGTCTCAATGTGATTCGTAATCTTTCCATTGGCAGTCTCATGATGCCCCTTTTGACCTGGGGAACCAGTAATGTCAATGAGCAGAAAGTCGCAGATGCCTCTTCTCTGCTGACCTCCCTCCGCACCATTGCCGGTTCCATAGGCTCAGCCGTATTTGTGGGGATTATGACCACTGTGGCAGAACAATCGAAGGAAGCTTATGGCGATGGCGCCTGGATGCATGGGATGAACGTATCCTTCTTCTGGATGGCAGCGGCTGCGCTGATTTTATTATTGATTTCCATCTTCATGGGAAAGAACTCCACCATGAATAAAAAATAATCCGAATCTTTACCAGATTCGGATTATTTTTCGTGCCGCTGGCCGGACTCGAACCGGCACGGCTGTTAACCGCTTGATTTTGAGTCAAGTGCGTCTGCCAATTCCGCCACAGCGGCATATTTGCCACGAATGATATAATACCATTCTAACCGGCCAAAGTCAAGTTTTTTTCGAAAAAACATTTATTCCCGGTTCATTTTATGGTAAAATTAGAATTCGTAGTGAGTAATTATCGATGCATATGAGAACTGGAGGCATAGATATGAATAACGTAATTGAGACATTAGTAAACAGAAGAAGTGTCAGGGCTTATCTTCCCGAGCAGATTAAAGAGGAAGAATTACAACAGATTTTAAAAGCAGGAACTTATGCGCCGACCGGTATGGGGAAGCAGTCTCCAATTATGGTTGTTGTTCAGGATGCGGATACCATCCGTCAATTATCAGAGATTAACGCACAGATTATGGGAACAAGCGCCGATCCTTTTTATGGAGCGCCGACAGTAATCGTGGTTTTAGCTGATAAATCAATTCCCACCTGTGTGGAAGATGGCAGTCTGGTAATTGGAAATCTGATGAATGCGGCGGCATCGCTGGGCGTGGCTTCCTGCTGGATTCATAGAGCAAAACAAACCTTTGAGACGGAAGAAGGGAAGGCACTTTTGAAAAAGTGGGGTATCAAAGGAGAATATGTCGGCGTTGGAAATTGTATTCTCGGCTATGCGAAAACGAAAGCGGCTGATCCGAAACCACGCAAAGATGACTATATTTGGAGGGTATAATGGATAAATATAAGGATATTAAGCATTTGAAAATGGCGTTGAATGGACGTATGCTGACCATTCTGGCAAGTGTCTTTCTTTTGTTTTCCGCAGTTACCGGAACCATGCAGTACGGTCTGGGATTATTTTACACGGCGATAAAAGCGAGCCAGGGAGATGCCGAACGGCTGCAGGTCATTCAGGATACGGGAGTAAGTGTCGGCTATGTGTATCTGGCGGCCGTAATACTTTTGGTTGTGATGGCACTGGAAATGTTTGCCGGAGTGGCAGGGCTTATGATGGCGAACCGCCTTAAAAAGGCGCCTTTTCTGTTCCGGCTGGCCCTTATGCTTTTGGCGGCGGTGGTGGTTTTGCAGCCGGTGATGCTGCTGATCGGTATTCCCATGATATCCAAACTGCCGATTCCGCTTTTGTACTTATGGAGTACCAGACAGTTACAGAAGCTGTCAATGCTATATCCCGATGAGGTATATGTGGCCGAACCAAAGGGAAAAAAGGGCGCTTCAAAACCAGGAAATAAAGGCGGCCGGGCGGCTGATACGCAGGCTGCGGGTAAGAAAAGTATCATGGACCGCGCTTTGATCACCCATTTGGAAGAGGATACCGAAGATCATCAGTCCGGCGAAGATCGGAAAGAGGTCGAAGATCATCAGTCCGGCCAAGATCAGAAAAAGATCGAAGATCATCAGTCCGGCGAAGATCAGAAAGAGGCCGTAGATGATCAGGCTGACGATGACGATAAAGAGATCGAAGATAATCAGAATATGGAAGATAACAAGGATAACGAAAAATAACGAATAAAAAATCCCCCGGCGGGCAAAAGGTGATTTTGTCCGCCGGGGATTTTCATAAAGGCAGGCTAAGAGATACGATGCGAATATTTCATTTATCGGATTTACATATTGGAAAACAATTTTACGGATATTCTCTGCTCGATGATCAGGTCCATATTTTAAAGCAGGTCCTGCGGCAGGTAGAGAGACGGCGGCCGGACGTCATTTTGCTTGCGGGGGATATTTATGATAAATCGGTGCCTTCCCAGGAGGCGGTGGAGGTATTTGACCGTTTTTTATCGGCTCTCGCGGCACAAAGCCCGGCCATTCCCGTTTTGATTATCAGCGGCAATCACGATTCTCCCCAGCGGTTGGTCTTTGGGGCAGATATTTTAAGCCGGCAGCAGATTTATCTGGCGGGATTTTTGCCCACCCAGGCCGAAGAGCGGCTAAAGAAAGTGACGCTGCAGGATGCTTACGGAGAAGTGGATTTTTGGCTTTTCCCTTTTTTGCGGGCAAGTAATGGAAATGGAAGTCAGCTATTTAGGGAAGTGCTTGAGAGAGAAGAAACCTTTGATCCCTCGAAGCGAAACGTACTTTTGGCCCATCAGTTTTTTACTTCCGGTGACCATAATCCGGCCAGAAGCGATTCGGAAACGATTTTTGTGGGAGGACTGGATCAGGTGGACGCCGCTTGTCTGGAGCTCTTTGATTATGCGGCCCTGGGTCATATTCACCGGGCCCAGTCCGTGGGAAGGCCGTCCGTTCGTTACTGCGGGACCCTATTAAAGTATTCGGTCAGCGAGTGGAATCAGGAAAAATCGCTGACGGAAGTGGAACTGGGAGAAAAGGGGAAGGCGCCGGAGATTCATCCGATTGTTCTGAAACCGCTGCGGGATGTGAAATGCATTCGCGGTACCCTGGAAGAGATTCTAAAAGAAAATGCGGGAACCGTCTGTGAGGATTATGTCAGTATTACATTAACGGATGAGAGAGAATTATACCAGCCCAAGGAACGGCTGGAAACAGTTTTTACCCATATCCTGGAAGTGCGGACGGATAGGGGCCAGGTGGCATGGGAGGAACCGGAGGATGCGATCCTTTATGGGACGGAGACGCCGGTGGAAATTTTTTGCGGATTTTTTCAGAAGATGCAAAACCGTATGCCCGATCAGGATGAAATGGAACTTTTAGAGGCCGCTTTTGGGGAGGCCGGAAAGGAGGCGTAGGATGAGACCCAGAATCTTAAAATTAACGGCTTTTGGCTCCTACTGCGGGGAGACCGTCATTGATTTTCGGGATATCCGCCAGGGTGTATTTTTAATTACCGGAGATACCGGAGCCGGGAAAACGACCATTTTTGACGGCATTACCTACGCCCTTTACGGAGTAAGCAGCGGCGGACGGCGGGAAGCTTCCATGATGCGGAGCCAGTATGCAAAAGAAACGGTCAGGACCGGGGTGGAGCTGGAATTTGAAAGCAGGGGAGAGATTTACCGGATTTGCCGTTATCCGGAGTATCAAAGACAGAGTAAGAGGAAAAATAAAGACGGAGCCTATACGATGACCACGGAACGCTCCGCTGTGGAATTTTATATGCCCGATGGAAAACCGTATCCCGGCAAGCGCCAGGAGATTGACCGGAAGGTCATCGAAATCATCGGAGTGGATGCAAAACAGTTTTCCCAGATTGCCATGATTGCCCAAGGAGATTTTCTGAAGCTGCTTTTGGCCCGTTCGGATGAACGAAAGGAAATCTTTTCCCGGATTTTTGATACGCAGATATACCGCCGTGTGCAGGAAATTTTGCGCCTCCAGGTAAAGCAGCTGTACGGAGAATTAGAAGATAACCGGAAAGCGGCCTGGCAGGAGATCGGCAGATTAAAACCGGATACGCCGGATACTGCCAGACGGTATGAAGAACTTTTGCTTCATAAGCAGGAACCGGATCTTGGGGAGGCTGTCCGGCTGGCTGGTGATCTGGCCCGGGAAGATCAGGCGGAATACGAAAAACTGCTTGTCAGTGAAAGGGAAAACCAGAGACAGTGGGAAGCATTGGAAAAACGGCTGGGACTTGCAAGGGAGCAGCTTCGTCTCTATGATGAATGGGAGCGGGCCGGACGGAAGGTCAGACAGCTTCTTTTGGAGCAGGAGGAACAAAAAGAGCGAAAGCAGCGGCTGGAAATGGCAAAAAGAGCCGGCCAGGTGCATCCATATCAGGCAGCCAGCCAACAGGCTGATCAAAATCTGGCGGACAGAGCGGAGCGGATTCGCAGCCTGGAGGAGTGGCTTTATCTGCATGAAGAGGAACGGAAGCGGCAAGAGGAAAAAATGACTGGCAGTATGCAGTTGTGGGAGCAGATGGAAAAGGAGCGGGTTCCGGCCTGGCAGGCTCTTTCCCGGTCTCTGAACCAATATGAAAAGCTAAAACAGGCTCTTATGCAGGCCGGATTACATCAAATCCAGTGGGAGCAGGGGCGGAAAGCAGCGGCAGATGCCCTGGAGGTCTGCCGGAGTCTGGCAAAAACCTATGAGGATATGTACGATGCGTACATTCGGGAACAGGCAGGCGTCCTGGCCTTTGAACTGGAGGAAGGGCGGCCCTGTCCGGTTTGCGGTTCTCCTCATCATCCACAGCTGGCCCGACTTTCCGAAGGGGCGCCTTCGAAAGAACAGATAGCACAGATCAAAGAAAAAAGGGATGCCGCGGAGAAAGAGAAGGAAGAGGCCCAGAAAACATTGCTTGCTCTGTCCGAGCAGATGGAGCGGGAACGGACTGTCATCGGCCAATTGGAAGAACAGCTTATGGGCGAAGTACGGACAGATCGGACGATAGAAGAGCGAAAAACATTGGCAGAAGAATGGTTTCTTCTGGCAACTCAAAAAGAAGAGCAGGAACGAAAGCTCCTTGAGCAGATGAAGAGACAAAAGGAGGAAGATGTCCGTATCTATGAGGAACTGGTGAGAGAGGAACAGCGCCGCCGCGGGCAGCTGGCGGAAAATCAGACATTGGCGAAGGAAGCCATTGAAACCGCAAAACAAAAGAAAGCGGTCTATCAGGCTGCCATAGAGCGGCAGGCATTTACAGATGAAGAGAACTATATGGCGGCTCTGATGGAAGAGAATGTTCAAAAAGAACTGGAAGATACCGTAGCGGCTTATGAAAGCGCCTGGGCCAGTGACAATCACCGGTATCAGATTTTGGAAGAACAATTAAAGGCGCAGCAGATAACAAGGAAACCAGATCTTTTTGAACTGGAAGAGGCGCTTGCCGCGGCAAAAAGCAGACGGCAGCAGTTGGCAGAGACGCTTAAGAAACGTTATAGCCGGAGAGAAAGTCATCAGTCTGTGGAGAAAAACCTGAAAAAACTGGCAGCTGGCCGAGAGCAGCTGCTTGGTCAGTATGAGAAGGTGAACACACTGAGTAAAACGGCCAACGGCACGGTGACGGGCACGGTAAAAATAGATTTTGAATCCTATGTACAAAGACAGTACTTCCGTCAGATGATTCATGGAGCCAATCAGCATCTGCAAAAGATGGTTTCGGGGCAGTTTCTGCTTCGCTGCCGTTTGCTGGAGGACCTTTCCACCCAGGGAAATGCAGGGCTTGATTTAGATGTCTACAGTCTTGTTACCGGAAAAACACGGGATGTTAAAACGCTGTCAGGCGGGGAATCCTTTATGGCGGCTTTGGCGCTGGCCCTGGGTATGACAGATCTGATTACCCGTACCTGTGGAGCGGTACAGGTGGATACCCTGTTTATTGACGAGGGCTTCGGTTCCCTGGATGAAGCTTCCAGAGAGCAGGCCATCCGGATTTTGCAGGGACTGGCCCAGGGAAGCCGTCTGGTGGGAATCATATCCCATGTGACAGAACTGAAAGATGAAATAGACCGGCAATTGGTGGTAACCAAGACAAGACAGGGCAGCCAGGCCATATGGAAGTAGAAATTAGTGATGGGGGAAAGCCCGGCGTGCTTTGCGTAAGGACTGCTTTTCTTTTGTGGGATTCGGTGGTATAATAACAAGATAGTTTGTGCGAAAAGGAGTGTTATGAAAAATGAAGCAATATAGTGAACAGGATAAGAAAGATATAGAGAGTTTGGCACAGCAGTACCGCGCATTTCTTGATGCGGGAAAGACGGAGCGGGAGTGTACAAAGAATATTTGTCGGATTGCCCGCGAGCATGGCTACCGTGATTTGGAAGAGGTATTGGAAGCGGGAGAGAGTCTGAAAGCGGGAGATAAGATTTATGCGGTGAATATGAAAAAATCCGTGCTGATGATGGAGATCGGAGAAGCGCCTATGGAGAAGGGGCTTTTGCTGGTTGGTTCCCATATCGATTCTCCACGTTTGGATATTAAGCAGAATCCACTGTATGAAAACGACGGTATGGTTTATCTGGACACCCATTATTACGGCGGTATTAAAAAGTACCAGTGGGTGGCTTCTCCCATGGCGCTTCACGGAACCGTCGTGAAAAAGGATGGAACCGCCATTGATATTTCTGTTGGGGAAGACCCGGCGGACCCGGTAGTGGGTGTGACGGATCTTTTGATTCATCTGGCAGGAAAGCAGATGGAGAAAAAGGCAAACCAGGTGATCGAAGGGGAGTGTCTGGATGTGCTGATTGGAAGCCAGCCCCTGGATGCGCCGGAAGGCGAAGAAAGCCAGAAGGATAAGGAAGCCGTGAAGGCCTACATGAAAAAACTTCTGAAAGAAAAGTATGATATCGAGGAAGAGGATTTTGCATCGGCCGAATTAGAGATCGTTCCGGCCGGCCATGCCAGAGATTTTGGCCTGGACGGCAGCATGATCATGTCTTATGGACAGGATGACAGAATCTGCGCGTTCTGTTCCCTGGCGGCGCTTTTGGAAAGTAAGCGGACGGCAAAGACAAAGGTTTGTCTGTTTGTCGATAAAGAAGAAATCGGCAGCGTGGGTGCTACCGGTATGCATTCCCATTTTCTGGAAAATACGCTGGCGGAGGTAATGGCATGCACAGGCCAGTATTCGGAATTGAAGCTTCGCCGTGCGCTCAGAAATTCCAGTATGCTTTCTGCTGATGTCAATGCGGCCTATGACCCGCTCTATGGCGATGCCTTTGAAAAGAAAAATTCTTCCTTTTTGGGCCGCGGCGCGGTGATCAGCAAGTTTACCGGCGCCAGAGGAAAGAGTGGTTCCAATGATGCCAATGCAGAGTATCTGGGGAAATTGCGCAAGGCCTTTGATGACAACCATGTGGTATATCAGACCGCGGAACTTGGCAGAGTAGATGTGGGAGGCGGCGGAACCATCGCTTACATCCCGGCGGTTTACGGCATGGATGTGGTAGACCTGGGCGTGGCTATTTTAAATATGCATGCACCTTATGAAGTAAGTTCCAAATTGGATGTATATGAAACAACAAATTGTTATAAAGCATTTTATGAAATGTAAGCAGGTTGATTGGTATGGAAAATGGTACCGTATATCTGGAATTTGTGCTGGATAAACTGAGACAACGCATTCAGGAAATCGATCAATCCCTGGCCGAAGGCCAGCAGGAAATTGAACATATGCATGAATATTACTGGGATAATTATACGGAGATGGATCAGTATGGCTATGAGGACTTTGATAATCAGCAGGCCCTGCTGACCCAGATTAATACAAATCAGGATCAGCTGAGGATGAAGTCCAGGTTGAAAAAAATGTTGGATTCTCCTTATTTTGGCCGGGTGGATTTCTGCTATGAGGACGAGGAGGACAGTGAATCCTTCTATATTGGTATCGGTAATTTTGCCAGGCATACGGGGAGTGTGCCGCTGATTTTTGATTGGCGTGCGCCAGTCAGCAGCCTCTTTTATGATTATGAAAAGGGACCGGCCGCATATGAATCGCCGGGCGGTATCATGAAAGGGGAAGTGACATCCCGCTGGCAGTATAAGATTCGCCGCGGCAAGCTGATCTATGAATTTGAAAGTGACGTGAAGATTGACGATGAAATACTAAAAGCGGAATTGGGCGCCAATGGTGATGTGCAGCTGAAAAATATTGTCCGCACCATTCAAAAAGAGCAAAACGCCATTATCCGCAATACGAAAGACCGGATTTTAGTGATTCAGGGCGCGGCCGGCAGCGGAAAAACCTCCGTGGCACTTCACCGGATCGCCTACCTTCTGTATCACGACCGGAAGAATCTGAAATCTTCTGACATTTTGATTTTATCACCCAACAGCGTTTTCTCGGATTACATTTCTCATATTCTTCCGGAACTGGGAGAAGAAAATATACAGGAGATGAGTTTTGATCTGTTTGCCTACCGGGAATTACAGGATGTGGTCAATGATTGCGAAGACCGCTATGACCAGATCGAAAAAAAGCTTTCCCGCAAAGCGGATGCGGAGCTTGGACGCAGAGAAAAAGAAAAACAGTCGGAAGCCTTTCTGGATGAAATGGAAGGGTATCTGTTATTGCTGGAAGATGAACTTATGAATTTTACAGATGTGGAATTTCGAAGCTACCGTCTTTCGGCGGACCGGGTGATTTCTCTTTTTTATGAAAAGTTTTTGGACATTCCCCTGTTGGCCCGGATGGAAGCCATTGCGGAATACGCCATCGATGAGTACGAAACGTTGCTTGGCAGAGACCTGGAAGAGGAAGTGCGGGAGGAGTTTTTCGGAAAGTTTCTTGGCATGTATGAGACACGGGATCTGTATGTCATTTACAGCCGTTTTCTGGAGTCGGCAGGCTTCGGGTCCTTGCCGCACCGGACCTATGCAGACCGTCTGCTGCGTTACGAGGATGTCTATCCCATGCTGTATATGAAGTACCGTCTGCTGCCGCCGCAAAAGAATCACCGGATTAAACATCTGGTTATCGATGAAATGCAGGATTACAGTCCTTTACAGTATTTGATTTTGGCACGGCTTTTTCCCTGCCGCATGACCATTCTGGGAGACCGCGCCCAGACCATGGAGGAAAAGACCCAGGATGTAACCCGGTTTTTGCCGAAGATATTGGGAAAAGACATTCACATGCTGGAAATGAAGCGCAGCTACCGCAATACGGTGGAAATTGCCTCCTACGCGGCAGCCATAACGGGGATACGGGATCTGGATCTATTTCTCCGGCATGGAAAGCCAGTGGAAGAAAAAACCTTTCCTGGAATCCATCATGCCCTGGAAGCCGTGGAAAAGGAACTGGACTGGGAGCGGTATGAGACGGCGGCGATTCTGACCATGACCCAGCAGGAGGCATGGGAGGTAAAGGAAGCTTTGAAAAAGCAGGGGATAGAGGCTGCCTATATTGACCGCAACAGCAGCAGTTTTGCCCGGGGTCTGACGGTTACTACTTTCTATCTGGCCAAAGGACTGGAGTTTGATCAGGTATTTACCCTGTATGAGGCAGGCAGGGACAGCGGCCTTTTAAGACAGGCCCGCTATATCTGCGCAACCCGTGCGCTGCATGAATTATATATGTACCAGTTTACTGCGGAAAAGAAATAATCAATACCTTAAAGCTATGAATATTGCCCATTAAATCTAATTGATTCTATGAAAAATCCATTGTATACTGTTGCCATCATAACAAGGGAGGCTTTTTTATGGAAGCGATGGATAAGGTAAAAGCTTATGGTGGTTTGATTTTGACATTTGTTATATGGGGAAGCCTGTATGTAGTGAGCGGAATTGTACTTCAGGCTTTGCCAACCTTTACGGTGGCGGAAGTCCGGTTTGTGATAGCCTTTTGTTTTTTGTCCGTGCTTTCCATTGGGGAAAAGAAAAAAGAGCAGGAAACAGGAAAGAAAACGGCGGAAAAAATCGATGGAACCTGTTGGAAATACATTATTATTTTAGGATTGTTTGGTTATACCATATCGGTGGATATGCAGCTTTTGGGAACGCGGATTGCCGGATCGACACTGGCATCTCTGATTAATGCCTTAAATCCGGTAACCATTACGCTGCTGGCAGCCGTTTATTTAAAAGAAATACTTACGAAGGCAAAGGTTATTGGTATCGGCGTTTCGGTGATCGGTGTGTATCTGATTGTGGGAAACGGCGCGGATATCCGTATTTCCGGAGTGCTGCTGTCGCTTTCGGCGGTGCTGATTTGGTCAATGGTATCGGTGGTGACCAGAAAAGGGTTATCCAAGTATCCGCCGCTTTTGATTACCCGCTATGGTATTGGTATTGCGGCCATCTGCAATGCATTTTTCGCACTGGCGGAACTTGTATTTACAAAACCGGCGTTGGTAATCAGTCCGATTGTGATTTTGGGTCTGCTTTATATGGGTGTATTTTGTACCGGTATCAGCTATATTCTTTGGAATGCCAGTCTGAAAGTACTTCCGGCTTCCAATTGTTCCGCGTTCTACCCGGTACAGCCGCTGACCTCTGCCGTATTGGGAGTTATCTGCTTCCATGAGGTGATCACAAAGCAATTTGTTATAGGAGCCATCTGTATTGCCTGCGGTATTTTGATCTGCTTTTTCTGCCATCCGCAGGAAAATAAGAGTGGTGTTTGGAAAAAATGGAGTCATATGCATGTCAAATACAACGTATCGTCAGGAAACCGCACCTTCAAATAAGGTGCGTATTGCCAAATTTATTTTAGAAAAAGGAAGCGCGGCAAAAGCGGAGATCGCTTTGGGTCTGGGACTGAGTATGCCTACTACGCTGCAGAATGTAAAGGAACTGGAACGGGAAGGGATCATCCGGGAGGCTGGTGAGTATGAGTCTACCGGGGGACGTAAGGCGAAGGCACTTTCCGTTGTAGGAGAACTTGGATACAGTGTCGGTATGGATATTACAAAATCTGCTGTCAGTTTTGCTTTGGTAAATATGAAAAAGGAACTGATACAAAAAAAGCAGATATCCCTGGCATTTGAAGACAGCCGCGCGTACCAGCAGCAGGCGGCGGATGAGGCAGCTGCTTTCATTTTGGAAAGCGGCGTGCCGAAAGACCGGATTTTGGGAGTCGGCGTCTCGCTGCCGGGTATTGTGGACAGGGAGCGGAAGTTATTGATACAATCCCAGGTCCTCGGTGTCAACAATATGAGTTTTCAGCCCTTTGAATGTATGATTCAGTATCCCTGTGAAATTGATAATGATGCAAACAGCGCCGCTTCATCGGAGTTACCCTATTCCGGTGATGTGGCTATTTATCTTTCGCTCAGTGATACGGTGGGCGGGGCAATTTGTGTGAAAGACCGTCTGTATCCGGGAAAGAATTTCAAAAGCGGCGAATTTGGCCATATGGTTATTGAGAAACATGGCCGCCGCTGTTATTGTGGGAAGCAGGGCTGTGCCGACGCGTACTGTTCCACCAGAATCCTGCGAAGAGAAGCCGGGGGAAGTCTGGAAACTTTTTTTCAGCGTCTGAAAAGCGGAGATGCCCGCTGTCTGCCCGTATGGGAGGAATATTTGGAAAATCTGGCAGTAGTAGTACAGAATTTACGTATTATCTTTGATTGTGATGTTGTGCTGGGAGGATATTTGGGAGGATATCTGGAAGAGTATCTGGAAACGTTGGGAAAGAAGGTTCTGCGGGATAATCATTTCGAACAGGATGCTTCTTTTATCCATACCGGAAAATACAAACAGGAGGCGGCGGCCTATGGCGCCTGTCTGCCTTTTATTTATCGTTATCTGGATGCGATATAAAAGCGGAAAAAGTGAGAAGAAAGAGTTGACAAATAAAAGAAAGCGATTATAATGTACTTATATAAAAAACTTTAATAAAGTTCATAATAAAACTAACGCCCAGGTGGGTACATAGGATTGGAGGGTTTCTCATGGAAGGCAAGATGAAGGTTGCTGTAATGAATGGGATCGGTAAGATGGGATTTGTGGAGCGTGATATTCCCACTCCGGCAGACGATGAGGTATTAGTGAAACTTGAGTATGTAGGAATCTGTGGTTCCGACCAGCATTATTATGAGACGGGAGCCATTGGTGATTACGTGGTAAAGCCGCCGTTTGTTCTGGGACATGAACCAGGCGGTACGGTAGTAGAGGTAGGTAAACAGGTAAAACATTTGAAAATTGGTGACCGTGTGGCTTTGGAACCGGGTAAGACTTGCGGACACTGCGAATTCTGTAAACAGGGAAAATATAATCTCTGTCCGGATGTTGTATTTTTCGCGACGCCTCCGGTAGATGGCGTATTCCAGGAATATGTGGCTCATGAAGCAGGACTCTGCTTTAAACTGCCGGAAAATGTCAGCACGTTGGAAGGGGCTCTCATCGAGCCGCTGGCGGTAGGTTTCCATGCGGCAATCCAGGGAGATGCCCATCTGGGTCAGAAGGCAGTTGTCTTTGGCTCCGGCTGTATTGGTCTGGTATCCATGATGGCATTGAAAGCCAGAGGCGTTGCAGACGTCTATGTTGTGGATATCATGGAGAAACGTCTGGAAAAAGCTTTGGAACTGGGAGCTACGGGAGTCATCAACAGCCGCGAAGCCGATGCCGTGGAAAAGATCAAAGAACTGACCGGTGGAATGGGAGCAGATTTGATCATCGAGACTGCAGGAACGGAGATCACCACCCGTCAGGCCATTGCGGCAGCCAAGAAAGGAAGTACCATCGTACTGGTTGGTTACAGCAAAACCGGAGAGATGACGCTGCCTATGAGTCTGGCTCTCGATAAAGAACTGACGTTTAAGACCGTATTCCGTTACAGACATATTTATCCGATGGCTATTGAAGCGGTTGCTTCCGGAAAGATTAATCTGAAAGGTATTGTTACCCATTTGTTTGATCTGGATGATGCGCAGAATGCCATGGATTTCAGTATCAACAATAAAGCCGATATCGTGAAGGCTGTCATTAAGATTCAGAAAGACCAGGAAAACGAATAACCAAATGATAGGAAAAAGGCCGCTGAGTTTTGAACCCGGCGGCCTTTCATTTATTTCATAGGAAAACTCCGTAACGTTCCTGATTTAGGTTTCCGTTTTTGGTTTAAGCTTCCGTTTTTGGTTTATGGCACAGATACCCTTTCTGATCCAATTCCGCTTCAATCAGATCAAGGATTTCTTCAGAAGGCGCAGAAATAGTATGGTAATGGTAGCCAGAGGTGATTCCTTTTAAAGGAGTTGATTTCCCGCTTTGAATTTCTTCCAGAAATTGATGAACATCCCGGCGGGAAGTGACTTTTAGATCGGCCCGAAGTTCTCCGTAGACGCGATGGCGTACCATAACGTCCTCCGCGGCGCCGCCCAGATCCACGATGCAGTATAATTCATCTGCGATCTGCTCATCGGTGTGATAGACTTTGATTACCCGTTTGGCGCGTATAGGGGTATGGAGCAGATAACCGCGGTTGGTGGATAGGATGTTGTAATCCTGAGCCCGGATAATTGCGATATCCTGTACAATCACCTGACGGCTCACGCCAAAATGGGTTGCCAGCCATGTCCCGGACAAAGGTCCGTCGGAGTGAAGCAATAGATGGAGAATTTCTTCTCTTCGTTCCTTACCTTTCATAACGCTATACGTCCTTTCTGATGATATACCGGTAAACCATGTACTACCGGCCAAAAACTACCATACAGTTTATTATATACTGATTGAGGCAGGTTCCGCAAGAGTTCATATTTTTTTCATATTTTTTTCAAAAGCTTTACTTGTGCGTTTGAGTGATAAGCGTATAATAAAAAGGGAATACTGACAAAAGAAGGTGAGTACAATGAATTTAAATGATTTGAAAGACAATAAGCCAAAGCGGTCTATTTTGTTCTATTATGCGATCGCCCTTGTTGTCCTGGTGGTTTTAAACGTAGTGCTGGTTCCCTGGATGGAACAGCGTACGGTGAAAGAAACGGGATATGACGTATTTTTGGATTATCTGGAAGCAGGAGATATTACAAAAGTAGAAATCCAGGATGATGGCTATACCATATACTACATCGTGGAAGAAAACGGCGTGGAGCAGACCTGTAAGACAGGATTGATGAATGATCCGGATTTGGTCAGCCGGCTCAGGGAAAGCGGCGTGGAGTTTGGACAGGTAATCCCCACCCAGCAGTCACCGCTATTGACATTTTTGTTAAGCTGGATTATTCCGATTGCGATTTTCCTGGTAATCGGAAATATCCTTTCCAAAAAACTGACCCAGGGTATGGGTGGTTCCGGCGCCATGATGTTTGGAAAGAGCAATGCGAAAATCTATGTAAAATCTTCTACGGGCATCAAGTTTTCCGATGTTGCCGGAGAGGATGAGGCAAAGGATCTTTTGACGGAGATCGTGGATTACCTCCATCATCCGGACCGCTATCAGGCCATTGGCGCTAAGATGCCGAAAGGTGCCCTTTTGGTGGGACCTCCGGGAACCGGTAAAACCCTGCTGGCTAAGGCGGTGGCCGGAGAGGCGGAAGTACCGTTCTTTTCCATTGCCGGTTCGGAGTTTGTGGAGATGTTTGTTGGTATGGGTGCTTCCAAGGTGCGCGACCTCTTTAAACAGGCCAGTGAAAAGGCGCCCTGCATCGTTTTTATTGATGAGATTGATACCATCGGTAAGAAACGTGACGGCAGCATCAATAGTAATGATGAACGTGAGCAGACTTTGAACCAGCTGCTGACAGAGATGGACGGCTTTGATGGTTCCAAGGGCGTTGTGATTTTGGCAGCTACCAACCGTCCGGATTCTCTTGACCCGGCGCTGCTTCGTCCGGGACGTTTTGACCGGAGAATCCCGGTGGAATTGCCGGATTTGCAGGGACGTATTGATATTTTAAAGGTTCACGCCAAAAATATTAAAATATCCGACAATGTGGATTTTGATGCCATTGCGAAAGCAGCTTCCGGTGCGTCAGGAGCGGAACTTGCCAACATTGTGAATGAGGCGGCGCTGCGGGCGGTACGCGACGGCAGAAGGTTTGCCACCCAGGCGGATATGGAAGAGAGTATCGAAGTGGTTATCGCCGGCTATCAGAAGAAGAATCGTGTGCTGTCGGAGAAAGAGAAGCTGATCGTTGCTTACCATGAGGTGGGTCATGCCCTGGTTGCGGCGAAACAGACGAATTCTGCTCCGGTTCATAAGATTACCATCATTCCCCGTACGTCAGGCGCGCTTGGTTATACCATGCAGGTGGAGGACGGAGAGCATTTTCTCATGAGTAAAGAGGAACTGGAGAATAAGATTGCCACATTTACCGGCGGCCGTGCGGCGGAAGAATTGATTTTCCATTCGATCACTACCGGCGCCTCCAACGATATTGAGCAGGCCACAAAGCTGGCCCGTGGCATGATTACCCGGTTTGGTATGAGTGATGACTTTGATATGGTGGCTATGGAGAGCATGACGAACCAGTATCTGGGCGGTGACAGTTCCCTGAGTTGTTCTTTTGAAACCCAGACACTGATTGACAAAAAGGTTGTGGAACTGGTACGCAAACAGCATGAGAAAGCGACTCAGATTCTGAAAGACAATATTATGAAGCTGCATGAATTAGCAAAATATCTGTATGAAAATGAAACCATTACGGGCGAAGAATTTATGAAGATTCTGGAGCAGTAGTGGAAATCCCGGAAAAGGATGGGTGCCCTTTAAGGGTCAGCGTTTTGGTCTGGCTTTTGAGACAGCATCATCACTTTTCCGGGATTTTTTATATCATAGGATGGTTTTCTTCTGCAGCATGGACAAATAGGAGATGCGTGTGGTATCTTCCATGGCGTAGCCCAGATCCGCCAGCACCTGTTCCATGATAGAAAGAGCCATCTCGCGGTGCTCTTCTTTGGAGACCAGAATTTCCAGTTCCAAAAAATCTCCCAATCCTTCCACCTGATCCAGGCAGGCAGTTATTTCCCATGGTTCCGGCTGCCCGCTTTGATTTATTATACGGGAAAAATAGTGCCGCTTTTTGATGACGGGGTAGCACATGGTAAATCCCAGCGCTCTGAGGATCTTTTCACATATGGAAGCATCCATAACTTCTGTTTCCAGTTCTGTTCTCGTCATAGACACCGTATCTAATTTGGGCCCCTTGTATGTGATTACCGTTCGGGGATTGCCGGATATCAGATCTTCGCAGGTGCGGATGCGTAAAGCTTCGTCGCCTTTTTTCAGGTCATGCCAGACAGAGTTAAAATAAAGGTCGGATTCCGTCACCCATTTTCCTCTGACAAATCCCAGCTGTTCCAAATCCCGTTTTGTTTTTGGAAAATCGGCAACCGGCAATTTAATTTCTACTTCGATCATCCCCTGTACCTCCTTTATTTCCGCGGGCAACGAGCCAAGCAGCCATGCTTGCATGGATATTTGGCGACTGCCGCGAGGGTCAAATACCCCGCTGCTTTGCAGCGTTGCAAGTTTGATACCCCGTTGCTTGCAGCGGGGTCTTTGATTTATGTGGAACCGGCGGCGGCCAGCGGATATAGTATAGCATATTTTTCTCCTATTGGAATGGGATAGTTCGTTAAAAATATATTTATAATGACACATACCGGACCCCATGGTAAAATAGGTAGGAAAGTTTGAAACTAAGAATGTATAGTGAGGTATTAGTATGCAAAAGAAAAACAAAATGTCATTGGCGTTACAGATCTTTATTGGTCTGGGGTTGGGGATTATTGCCGGATTGCTCTTTATGGCGGCAGGAAAAGCAGAGTGGGCGGACGCTTACGTGAAACCCTTCGGTACGATTTTTTTGAATTTGATTAAATTTATTGTCGTGCCCATTGTTTTGACATCTATCATAGCCGGTGTAATCTCTATGAGAGATATCCGTAAGGTCGGCTCCATTGGTGTAAAGACGGTGCTCTATTATATGCTGACAACCGCCTGTGCAGTTACCATCGGTTTGATCTTTGCCAATTTATTCAAGGGAAGCTATCAGATGCTGGAAACCAGCGGATTGGAGTATGAGGCCTCAGCGGCGACGAATTTCATGGATACCCTGGTTGCTATTTTCCCGTCGAACATTATTCAGCCGATGGCGGATGCCACCATGCTGCAGGTTATCGTCATTGCCCTGTTTTTTGGATTTGGCATTATCCTTGCAGGGGAGAAGGGGAAACCGCTGGCAAACGGAGTACAAAGTTTATGTGATGTCAGTATGATTATCATGGAAATGATTTTGAAGCTGTCGCCCATCGGTGTTTTCTGTCTGATCACACCGGTAGTGGCTACCAATGGTCCGCAGATTTTAGGATCGCTGGCGATGGTTCTTCTGACCGCGTATGTGGGTTATATTGTTCATGCGCTGATTGTTTATTCCAGTACCGTAAAGACCATGGGAGGTCTCAGCCCTGTGGCCTTCTTTAAAGGAATGGCTCCGGCCATTATGTTCGCGTTTTCCAGCGCGTCTTCTGTAGGAACACTTCCCATTAACCTGGAATGTGCGGAAAAACTGGGAGCGGACAGAGATGTTGCCAGCTTTGTGCTTCCTCTGGGCGCGACCATCAATATGGACGGAACGGCCATCTATCAGGGTGTCTGCGCCGTATTTATTGCCTGCTGTTATGGTATTAATCTGACACTGCCTCAGATGTTGACGATTGTGCTGACGGCTACCCTGGCTTCCATTGGAACCGCTGGTGTACCGGGTGCAGGTATGGTCATGCTGGCTATGGTTTTGCAGAGTGTTGGTCTGCCGATCGAAGGTATCGCTTTGGTAGCAGGCGTAGACCGTATTTTTGATATGGGACGTACCACCGTTAATATTACCGGTGATGCGGCTTGCTCCATTATTGTTTCCAGAATGGAAGCAAAGAAAGCTGCAAAAAAATAAGACGAAGGATTTGATGATTGCGTCATGGAACTCCATGTAAAAACATTTATCATAGTATGCCCGTTATTGTTTCTGGCGGGACTTGTGGATGCGATTGGGGGAGGCGGCGGTCTGATCTCGCTGCCAGGTTACCTGCTGGCCGGTCTGCCGCCTCATATGGCAGTGGCTACCAATAAGATGTCCTCCTCCTGTGGTACGGCTGTTGCCACGGCCAGGCTGATGATGCATAAACTGGTCAATTATCGTCTGGTGCTGCCCTCTCTGCTGGCGGCCATCCTGGGTTCCACTCTGGGCGCGAAACTGTCGCTGATGCTGGATGAGAAAGTAATGCTGTATCTGATGATGATTCTTCTCCCGGTATGTGCCTTTCTCGTTTTGAACAAAAGGCTCTTTCACGACAATGGATCCTCGCGCCTGGTTACCGATAAGAAAACGTATCTGATTACCGTGATCTCGGCGCTGGTGATTGGTGTGTATGATGGGCTGTATGGTCCGGGTACAGGTACCTTTTTGATCATTGCCTTTACGGTATTTGCCGGGATGAATATTGCCACGGCCAACGCACAGGCAAAGCTGATTAATCTGACGACTAACGTGACGGCGCTTGTCATCTTTCTTATGCATGGGGAAGTATTGCTGCCCCTGGGATTGGCGGCTGCGGCCTGCAATATGCTGGGTGGCTATGTGGGAATCGGATTAATGATGAAAAATGGAAGTAAGATTGTAAGGCCCAGTATACTTTTGGTATTGGTACTGCTATTGATAAAGATTATCACAGGGTTATAACGTATCAAAAAAAGGAGCTATGGCGCGGGAATGTTTAAACATCCCCGCGCCATGCTCCTTTTTGTTTCATGGAAAATGATTCCGTTTTATTCCTGGTACAATACGGTTTCCCATGAAAAGAAAATCAGCGTTCACTTTCTTCTTTTGCAAAATACTCTTTTACCAACTGAACCACAGTTTTAGATAGCAGGAAAAGGGCAATCAGGTTTGGAATGGCCATCAGGCCGTTAAAGGTATCGGCGATGGACCACAACACACCTAAATCTACGGTAGCACCCAGGATGGCCACAAGGGAATAGACCACCATAAAGGGCCGGATAATCTTTGCGGAAAAGAGGTATTCGATGCAGCGGGCACCATAGAGTCCCCATCCGATAATTGTGGAGAAGGCGAAGCAGCACATGGCAATGGCCGTGAAAATGGATACCCAGTTTCCATAGGTAGAAGTAAAACCCTGGATGGTTAAGGCCGCACCAGCATCGCTTCCGTAGGGAATCGGGATTCCGCTGCAAAGGATTACCAGCGCAGTCAGCGTACAGATCACAATGGTATCGGCGAATACTTCGAAGATACCAAATAATCCCTGTTTGACCGGCTTCTTTGTGTCAGCACAGGCGTGAGCGATGGAACCTGTACCGAGGCCGGCTTCATTGGAGAAGATACCACGGGATACGCCTTTTTGCATGCTGAGAAAGAAGCTTCCTACGATACCTCCGGTGACAGACCGGGGATTAAAAGCGCCGTAAATAATGGAATAGAAGACGCCGGGTATATTCTGATAATGAAGGAGGACGACGCCCAGCGCTAAAATCACATAGAGCAGGGCCATAAATGGAACCAGTTTTTCTGTTACCTGTCCAATGCGGCGGATGCCGCCAAGCAATACCAGCCCAACAAGCAGGGCAATCAAAATGCCCAGAATCAGATTGAAGATACCGGTGCTGTTTTCTGAAAGTATACCGTAATTGGCCAGAGCGGAATCAATGGAAGTTGCGATGGTATTCACCTGTGTGGCATTGCCGGTTCCAAATACAGTCAGGACGCCAAACAGAGAAAATACGGACGCCAGCCATTTCCAGTGCTTTCCCAGACCATTTTTAATATAATACATGGGACCGCCCACCAGGTCTCCGTCGCTGTTTCGTTCCCGGAAATGGACGGCCAAAGTAACCTCTGAAAATTTAGTACACATGCCAAGAAGGGCGGAACACCACATCCAAAAGACTGCGCCAGGCCCGCCGATGGCGATCGCGCCTGCCACACCTGCAATGTTTCCCGTGCCCACAGTGGCTGCCAGCGCTGTACAGACAGCCTGGAAAGGCGTCATGGCGCCGTCGGAAGCGTCCCGTTTGCGGAAAATTCTGCCGATGGTGGTCTTAATGGCATAAGGAAATTGGCGAATCTGGATAAAGCCGGTTCGAATACTCAGATAAAGGCCTACCCCGATAATACAAATCATGGCCGGAACACCCCAGATAAACTGATTGACGGCCTTGTTTACATCTACGATTATTTGCAGCATAATTCATTTCTCCTGTACATACATCATTTTGTGCAATCTTTTATATTATAACGGCTTTTGCGCCTATCTTCAATTATTTTTGAAAAAAGTATTGCGATCGGCCGCAAATGTGATAATCTAATTGACAGGTGTACGAAAGGAGAATGTTGATGTTAGGAACAATTGTAAATACAGGAACCATATTGGCGGGAAGTCTTATAGGAAGTGTGCTGAGAAAAGGTATCAAAGAAGAATATCAGGATGCGCTGTATACGGCCATGGGACTGGCTGCCACGGGCCTGGGAATCAATGCGGTGGTCAGTAATATGGCGAAGAGCCAGTATCCCGTCTTATTTATCGTCAGCCTGGCGCTGGGAAGTCTGATTGGTACGATGTTGGATATTGACGGGCATTTCCAGGGGCTGGTTGGAAAATATTCCAAATCGAAACTGGGACAGGGCCTGTCAACGGGTATTTTGCTGTACTGTATAGGAACGCTGTCCATTATGGGACCGGTAATGAGCGCTCTCCATGGAGATAATACATACCTGTTTACCAATGCAACCCTGGATTTCGTAACGTCCGCCGTATTGGCATCGACCTATGGCATTGGCATGGCGCTGGCGGCGCCGGTGCTGTTTTGCTGGCAGGGTATGATTTACCTCATTGCCAGCCGCTTGTCCGGTTCCTTCTTTTCGGAGGAGATGATCGCGGAACTGTGCCTGGTGGGTGGTATTTTGATTGCCAGTTCTGGTATTGGTATTTTGAAAATCAAAGATTGTAAAGCATTAAATATGCTGCCGTCACTGGCAGTGCCGGTTCTGTTTTTTATTTTGAAAGGAATTTTCTAAAGGCGAAAGATCATGTTGCAGAAAAAGGAAATCGATATGATTCATGGCCCTCTCGGGAGCAAAATATTACTGTTTACCATACCGCTGATGTGTTCTTCCATGCTGCAGCTTCTGTTTAACGCGGCGGATGTGGTGGTCGTGGGGCGCTTTGCGGGAGACACCTCTCTGGCAGCTGTGGGTTCTACCACCTCGCTGGTCAATCTGATCATACAACTGTTTAACGGATTGTCTGTGGGCGCCAATGTGGTAGCGGCCAAGACAATCGGAGAGGGGCATGGGGAACGGATTGGACGTGTGGTGCGTACGTCTATTACTGCCAGTCTGATCAGCGGTTGTATCTTGTTGGTTTTCGGGGTGTCCATGGCGAGGCTTATGCTGCTCTGGATGGGAACCCCGGAGGATGTGCTTGGGCTGGCCAGTTTGTATCTTAAGATTTATTTCTGTGGGATGCCGTTTCAGATGGTATATAATTTCGGAAGTGCCCTGCTTCGGGCAAAGGGTGATACGGAACGTCCGCTTTACTATCTGACATTAGCAGGTGTCATCAATGCGGTGCTGAACTGCATTTTTGTCATTGTATTTCATATGGATGTGGCCGGAGTGGGTCTGGCGACGGTGATTTCCCAGATCATCTCAGCCGTTCTGATTATACGCTGCCTTTGCGCCGAAACGGATGTCCTCCATCTGGATTTGCGGAATCTGGGCATTGACAAAGAGGTGCTGCCGCTGATTCTCCGGGTGGGACTCCCCGCCGGTATTCAGGGCGTTGTCTTTTCCTTTTCCAATGTGATTATCCAGTCTGCGGTGAACTCCTTTGGCTCGGTGAATATGGCCGGAAGTGCTGCGGCGCTCAGCGTGGGTTCTTTTGTTTATGCGGCCATGAACGCTTTTCACCAGGCGGCCTTAAGTTTCAACGGGCAAAATATGGGTGCCCGCCAGTATAAGCGGGTGGACCGCATAACCTTTCTCTGTGTTCTTTACGTTTTTGTGATCGGCTCCCTGTTATCGGTAGGCGCATATTTACTGGGCCCCCAGCTTCTTAGTATATACTCCGCCAGCCCGCAGGTTATCGAGATGGGAATGATTCGGATGCGCTTTTGCGTGCTGTTGTATGGTCTGTGCGGGCTTATGGATGTTATGCCAGGCTGTATCCGCGGAATGGGTTATTCGATTCTTCCTATGATCGTATCGTTGTTCGGTTCCTGTGTGTTCCGTCTTGTGTGGCTGGCCACATTTTTTCAGTATCATCATACCATTGAAAATCTGTACCTGTCTTATCCGGTCAGTTGGATTGTGACGTTTTTGGTTCATGTGGTTTGCTATTTTGTAATACGAAAGAAAACTATTAGCACTCACTAAAAATTAATGTAGAGTGAAATATGTTATTGTTTATTGATCCTTGATTAGAGTGTAAAGCGTAGAAAATTGTAATTGTGAAGCTGTGAAACGTGTGCTATACTGATGGCACGGAAAGTCAGAGCACATAAAGGCGGCCTACCCTCCATTTTCGGAGGGGCTAACCCTCCGGACGAAAGAAAGGAGGGGGATGCCAATGTATGTTACATATTCGGATTTAATCCAGATAGGTATACTCATTGTCGCTCTTGTAAGTCTCGTTTACGAGATATTCAGGGGAAGAAAATAGCCGCCCACTACCTGCCAATAGTG
>CAYRTA010000021.1:0-26795 GCA_964427045.1 uncultured Hoministercoradaptatus sp.
CTCGATTGTACGGGAAGCCATGATACCAGGAACACCACAACCAGTACCGATCAGCATCGGGATAAAGGATTTTCCGGAAAGACCGAATTTACGGAAGATACGGTCCATAATGAATGCGATACGGGCCATATAACCGCAGCTTTCCAGAAATGCCAGGAAAATGAACAATACTAACATCTGCGGTACAAAACCAAGTACGGCGCCAACACCGGCAACAATACCATCTACAATCAGGCCTTCCAGCCAAGCTGCGCAATTGATGGATTCCAGAGCGCCGGCTATTGCCGGAGGAATGATATCGCCAAACAGAACGTCATTTACCCAGTCTGTCAGCAGCGAACCTACGGTCGTTACGGATACATAGTAAACAATAATCATAACAACGGCAAAGATCGGCAGACCTAACCAGCGGTTGGTTACGATACGGTCAATCTTGTCAGATGTACTCATCTGGCCCTTGCCGGCTTTCTTGTAGCAGCTGTCGATGATGGATGAGATATATACATATCTCTCATTGGTGATAATACTTTCGGAATCGTCATCCTGCTCTTTCTCAGCGGCCTTGATGATATCTTCCACCGCCGGTACGGATTTCATGGTTTCCGCAATCTTATCATCTCTCTCGAACAGTTTGATCGCGTAGAATCTCTTCTGTTCTTCCGGAATTTCACTGCCGGCCAGCTGATCCTCAATCTTAGTCAGATAGCTTTCTACTGCTTTGTCAAATTTATGTACATGTTTGCTGGCCTGCTTTTTCTCTGCGGCGGCAACTGCCTTCTCAGCGGCTTCCTTAACGCCTGTACCTTTCAAAGCAGAAATAGCGACTGCCGGACAGCCGACAACCTTGGACAGCTTATCCAGATTAATCTGATCGCCGTTTTTCTCCACAACGTCCATCATGTTTACAGCCATAACAACCGGGATACCCAGTTCCATCAACTGTGTAGACAGATACAGGTTTCTCTCCAGGTTCGTGCCATCTACGATATTCAGAATCGCATCCGGGCGCTGGCCAATCAGATAATTTCTTGCTACTACTTCCTCCAGTGTATATGGAGAAAGGGAATAGATTCCAGGAAGGTCCATGATAACTACATCTTTATGGCCCTTCAGCTTTCCTTCTTTTTTCTCAACCGTAACACCAGGCCAGTTACCAACGAACTGATTGGAGCCGGTCAATGCATTAAACAGGGTTGTTTTACCACTATTCGGGTTACCTGCAAGTGCAATTTTTACTGCCATGTCTTACTCCTCCATTTTTCTCATTAAAACCTGCTGATGCATCAGCGTTCATTAACATAAGTTAGTCACCTGTAACACAACAGCGTTAAAAATACGGGTTTCCCCGTTCATTTACCAATTTGTCACTTCGATGTGTACGGACTTACTCAACATCAATCAACTTGGCATCTGCTTTTCTCAGAGATAATTCATATCCTCTGACAGTAACCTCAATCGGATCACCAAGCGGAGCCACTTTTCTCACATAGATTTCAGTTCCTTTTGTGATACCCATATCCATGATACGGCGGCGTACTGCGCCTTCTCCATGAAGTTTCACTACTTTTACGGTACTACCAATCGCTGTGTCTCGCAAAGTTGCCATACTTTTCTCCTCCCTTAAATCATAATCTTATTCGCCATCTCACGGTTTACTGCCACCCGTGATTCTTTGATGTTGACAATCACATTTCCACCAATCTTGGATACGACAATCACTTCCGCCCCTACAACAAAACCCAGAGTCTCTAAAAAACGGCGGACATCTTCTTTTCCCCCGATTCTCTTGATAATATGTACTTCTCCTTCTTTTGCCATAGTCAACGGCATAACAAATTCCCTCCTCTGATGAAAATACTCTTGCCGAGTAAATATAAAGCGTTAGAAATTTCTAACTCAGATATACGTTAGCACTTGCTAACCTTTCTGTCAACATTTTTTTCATTTTTTTCGCTTTTTTATTACGCAAAAAAGCCTCATCCGGCCACTGTCATCTGGAGCAGATCCCGTCCCTGACGGAATATTTTTCCATAGACTTCTCTGCATTTATCATAACGGGCAAACTGCTTTTTGGCCCAGCATTCATTACAGTATACTTTCCAAATACCGGAACAGAGACAATTTTTTCCTTTATTTTGGATAAATCCCCTGACATCGCCTGCCGGATAACCCAGGAACAAACCGATCTCATGGGGAAACTGCTCGCAGTCGGCGATTCGTTTCTTCAAATAATCCACCGCCTGTTCCACCTGACAATCCGGATAGCCGCAGGGTCTTAAAAGTTCCCATACACCCGGTTTTTCTAAATCCGCCTTTACCCGGTCCGGCCGGTAAACATAAACAAGCGCGCTTTTGCTGCTTTTTCTGAGCACTTTAATAGATATGCCTTTTCCTGAAAATCTATGATTCCAGTATGCCACCCAAAGATCAAGATCTTCTCCTGGTTTCGGCGTAACGGTAAAGAGATTGGCTGACTTGATAGAAGCCAATGTAGGTGCGCAATGTTCCACAAGATACTGATCCATATAACCCTCCGGATTTTCAAATTTCCGGCTCTCACACGCCCCTCACCATATGGGAAAGAGGATTTTCTCCTTTCTGATCCGCATATAGTTAGATTAAACTAACCTCATATGAGTTTTTTGGTGGGAACATCGAAGACCCTCACCTTCGATTCCCCACCAATCATAAAAAGAGAATGTTTGGAGCACATGATTACCATAGTTAGTATTCACTAACTATGGTTAGTATATGATAACTTTCTCTGTCTGTCAACCTTTTTTTACTCGTATTTTATAATTTCCCGTTTCAATTGTTTCATAATCCGCTTTTCCAAACGGGATATATATGATTGAGAGATTCCCAGCAAATCCGCCACCTCTTTTTGGGTTTTCTCCTGGCCGTCCGGCTGATTGATGCCAAAGCGCAGACAAATGATCGTCTGTTCTCTCTGGGTTAATTTGGCAATCGCCCGGAACAAAAGGCGGCATTCCACTTCATGTTCCAGGTTTCTGGATATGACATCTTCCTCCGTACCCAGAATATCCGATAATAACAATTCATTTCCATCCCAGTCCACATTCAGCGGCTCATCAAAAGAAACTTCCATCTTCGTCTTGCTGTTTCTCCTAAGATACATCAGAATCTCATTTTCAATGCATCGGGACGCATATGTAGCAAGTTTGATATTTTTGTCCGGATTATAGGTATTAATTCCCTTGATCAGGCCAATGGTTCCTATGGATATCAAATCTTCCATACCGACTCCGGTGTTTTCAAATTTCTGCGCAATATATACCACCAATCTTAAATTGTGCTCTATAAGACGGGTTCTTGCTTCGTCATTTTTTTCAGATTTCAAGTCTTCAATCATTTTTGCTTCCTCCGTTGGTGTAAGCGGGGTCGGCAGCACGTCCGCCCCTCCGATGTAATAAAGTTCCCCCGGCCGCTTCCAGACCATACGATGGAAACCCGGAAGCGCGCGCAGCCGAAAATGACTGGGTAAAATAGCCTGCATCATATTATTTTCCTCCTATTCGTCTATTAGATTCGGATGCAAAATCATCTGGTATTTTCCCTGAAAGGTGTGCTTTTCCAAAGCCACTGCAATTACAGGATGTACGATTTCCCGAACCACCTGCTGATTTTCCAGCAGCAGATAGTCCAGTGTGACAGCCAGCAAAAGGCCCTGCGGGCAGCCCAGGCTCCGATAAGGAATAAAATGTGGAAATAGTCCCTGTAATTGATGATTGTATTCCAGACCTGACGCAAAAGCCTCCAGCTGCCGAAAGGTATCTTCCTTCAGGAGTTCCCGCAAAAACTCAGGTTCCACAATATTAACCGGCTTTCCGCTTAAAGGATCCGTCAGGCTGTTTCCCGTATCAGCCAATGCCGTTCCCCGCCTGCATCGTTTCCCAGCGCAAAGCAAAACATGGTATATTTGTTCCTTTTTCTTTCCTGTCCGGATTCCTATCCGGATGCCACATGCCAGAACCAGATAACTGATCGTTCCTGCCAGAAGAAGCGGTCCGATGCCGGCCCCTTCACTTTTTCTGAGAACAAAGGCTACGGCGCCCCCTAACAAAAAGGCCGCCAGATACAGAAAAAGCAGAGCCCGGACGTATTCACTCCATCCTCTGGTCTTACAGCCGAACCTTACCATCATTGTATTGATTACCACGTGTGCCAGTATCGTATTCAGTACCTGATCAAAGGAAAGAAGCGTCAAAAGTCCTGCGCCCATTCCCCCGATCATCGCTCCCAGCAATGCTCTTGGCGGCGTAGCCGGACCGCCTGTCATGCGATTTACCAAACGGAGCAGGAAATAATCCATCGTAACATTCACAACAAACAGGATGTCACCCCCTGTCCCTTGTTGAACACGTCTGTACCCATTCATTATAGGTGAGCGCTTATGCGAAATTTGTCATATTATGGCAGATAAATCCATGTTTTTCTCGACAAACTTTTCCTTTTATTTTCTTTTCCGGAAAAATATGATAAGATAGGACAAGACAAGATTTGATTTGAATTTTGAGACGATAAACAAGCCGCCAAAAGGCGGCGGAAATGGAGTAGGATATGGCAATACCAATTACCGGACATACCGGACTTCTGGGACTTTTGGGAAGTCCCGTAGAACATAGTATATCTCCCATCATGCACAATGAAAGTTTTCGTATGCTGGGGCTGGATCTTGTATATCTTTGTTTTGATGTAAATGAAAAGCAGCTGGACGTAGCTGTGGAGGGGCTGAAAGCAGCCGGAATCAAAGGCTTTAATCTGACCATGCCGGATAAAAACCGGATGGCTGAACTGTGTGATGAATTGTCTCCCGCGGCTTTCCTGATTCAGGCGGTCAATACCGTCGTTCACCGGGACGGCAAACTGATCGGGTACAATACGGACGGTATCGGCTTCTGGCTTTCTGCCAAAGACGCCGGATTTGATGCCGTCAATAAAAAAGTTACGCTGATCGGCATGGGCGGTGCCGCCACTTCCCTGGCCGTACAGGGCGCCTTTGACGGACTAAAGGAATTGAATCTGTTTGTTCGCACCACCAGCCGCTTCTGGGTACGGGCAAACCATCTGGCCGATGAATTAAACCGCCAGACCAGCTGCAAAGTACGGCTCTTTGCTCTGGACGACACCACTTCCCTGCGTGCCTGCATCAAAGACTCCGATCTTCTCATAAACGGCACGTCCGTAGGCATGGCGCCAAATACAAACGCCACCGTCCTTCCCGATACCTCCATGCTGCATCCGGGACTGACCGTGGCCGATGTGATCTATGAACCAAAAGAAACTCTGTTTCTGAAAAACGCCAGAGAAGCAGGCTGCCCCACCTTTAACGGGATGTACATGCTCCTGTATCAGGGGGCGGAAGCCTTCAAACTCTGGACCGGACTTGATATGCCGGTGGAACATATTAAAAATCTGTATTTCAAATAATCATTTCATCATTGTTTTCACTTATCCGTCACCGGGGCAGAGACATTCTGTCCCGTGGACATGGTTTCTCTTTCCATAGTTCCGGTTTCTTTGTCCTCGTTCCTATTTCTATACTCCTTGGGCGTACAGCCCTGTATCTTGCGGAACGTCCGGGCAAAATAACTCATATCCTGAAATCCGCACTGTTCCCCGATTTCCTGCACCTTTCAATCCGTATTTTCCAAAAGCTCCACGGCTTTTTGCACCCGGAACCGCTTCACATACTGAATCGGCGTGATACCGATGGTACCCCGGAAGCAGCGGAGAGCCTCGCTTCCACTGACCGAAGCACTGGCCGCAATCTGCTCCAGAGTCAATTCTTCCCTGTAATGCTCCTGTATATATTGCAGCATATTCTTAATACGAATGCTGTCCCGCATATATTTTTCAGAGTTTTTATTGGGCCGGGTATGACATTTATCCAGCATAAGAAAAATGAATTGGGAAAGGGCGGCTCTGACCTCCCATTCATATCCAGGTTCTTCCTTCACACAGGCCTGCCAGGCCTGTTCCGCACGGTCTATCGTCTGGCAGTCCCAGGCTTCTTCCTTTTGAAAGTAATAGAAAGGCAAAGCACCTTCCTGCATGAGGGGCCGCAGATACTTCTGCCAATAGACACTGTCGAGACTTCCACCCACCAAACGGGGATGAAAGACCAGCACATGAAAAACGCAGGAGCCATCTCCCTCGTTCCAATCTGCATGTAAAATTCCCGCGTTGGCAAAGTAACCGTCTCCGGCATGGAGCACTTTTCTTTCGGTTCCGATTGCCGCCGTCACGCTTCCCTCTACCACCACCACGATTTCCATTTCCTCATGCCAGTGCCAGGGCGTACTTTGTCTGTCCAGGCGATCCAGATAACAGGCGATGGGAAACATGGGGCTTCCGTGCTCTACCAGTTCTTTTCTGTTTCTATCGTACTTTTCCTTAATCAGCCGTGAAAGAGCCATCCTTATTCCCTGTCCTTTCCGCCCCGGTATTCGGAGGGCGCGCAGCCATAGACATTACGGAACGTCCGGGCGAAATAACTCATGTCCTGAAATCCGCACTGTTCCCCGATTTCCTGCACCTTCAGATCGGTATTTTCCAGTAAATCCACAGCCTTTTGCATGCGAAATTCCTTCACGTACTGGATCGGCGTCGTACCGATGGTTGCCCGAAAACAGCGAAGCGCCTCACTTTCGCTGATAGAAGCACTGGCCGCTACCTGCTCCGAAGTGACTTCTTCCATATAATGATTCTGTATGTACTGCAGCATAGCCTTAATACGGACGCTGTCCCTCAAGTGTTTGCCCGACTGCCGGTCCTGACGCAGTTTACATTTCCCCAGAAGTGAATACGAAAAGCAGGAAAGATTATACCGTACCTCCCACTCATACCCCGGATGTTCCCTGGCACATTCCTCCCAGGCCCGCTCCGCGTAAGCCATAACCTTTTGATCCCATTCATTGTCCCTGCGGAAAAAATAACAGGGCAGGGCTCCCTCCTGCATAAGCGGCTGTAAATATTTCTGCCAGAAAACACTGTCAAGACTGCCTCCCATCAATCGGGGATGATAGACCAGAGAATGACTCGTACATCCTTCCTCGCTCTCATTCCAGCAACCATGCAAAACCCCTGTATTGGCAAAATAAGCGTCCCCTTCATGGAGCACGGTTTTTTCCACTCCTACGCCAACAGTTATGTTCCCTTTTATTACCGACATGTACTCCATCTCCTCATGCCAATGCCAGGGTATGCATTCTTTATTCCAGTCCTTCAAATAGCAGGCAATGGGAAACATCGTACTGCCATGCTCCACTATCTCTTTTCTCGTCCTGTCAAAAACATGCGTATGTTTACAGCTTTCCAGTGCCATAATCTTCCTTTCTGACGTTTTTGTCTTATTATTTTGATTAAAACATTCTATCTGTTCTTCATCTTTGATGATATAATACAAGCCATAGAAAAGCAAGCTTTTTCTATTTCTATTTTCTCCATTGAGATTCGAATGCTATAATCGCTTACAACTGCTGGTAAGTGACCGGGCATTCGGATCTCTGCTACTATTAACAGGGGGTTATCTTTATGACAACATTACTATTACTTATCATATATCTGGCATTTATCAGTCTCGGCCTTCCGGATCCGTTATTAGGCGGAGCCTGGCCTACCATGCAGCAGGAATTTCAGGTTCCCATGTCTTATGCCGGCGGCATTTCCATGATCATCGCGGCGGGAACCATCGTCTCCAGCCTTTTGAGTGACCGGCTGACCAGGAAACTGGGTACCGGAAAAATCACAGCTTTCAGTGTGGCATTAACCGCCATCGCCCTGCTTGGTTTTTCTTTCAGCCATGCGTTCTGGATGCTTTGTCTATGGGCCATTCCTTATGGACTGGGCGCCGGCAGTGTGGATGCTTCCTTAAATAATTATGTGGCGCTCCACTACGCCAGCCGTCATATGAGTTGGCTTCATTGTATGTGGGGAGTCGGTACCGCCATTGGGCCCTACATTCTCAGCTATGCATTGCTTGGCGGCGGCACCTGGAATACGGGATATCGTTACGTTTTTTATCTCCAAATCATCCTGACGGTCATTCTTTTTCTCAGTCTTCCGCTGTGGAAATCCCGGAATGAAGATTTGTATGCGGACCCCCAATCTCCGGCGGAAAGCAAACCGACAGATACGGAAAAGACACCTTCCGATAAACCGCTGTCCTTACGGGAGATCATCCGTATCCGGGGCGCAAAAGAAGTGATGATTATTTTCTTCTGTTACTGCGCACTGGAACAGACGGCCATGCTCTGGGCCAGCAGCTATCTGGTGGGCGCCCATGGGTTCTCTGCTCAAAAAGCTGCGGGATATGCCAGCATGTTCTGTATCGGCATCACCATCGGCCGGGCTATCAGCGGTTTTCTTACGATAAAACTCCATGATACGGCAATGGTACGGCTGGGCATTATCATTATCGCCATCGGTGTCCTCATTCTGTTACTTCCACTGGGCGGTAACAGCGCTGTCTGCGGACTGGTCATCATAGGCCTTGGCTGCGCTCCCATTTATCCCTGTATCATTCATTCCACACCGGCCCATTTCGGTGCGGATAAATCACAGGCCATTATCGGAGTCCAGATGGCAACTGCCTATATCGGCATTTGCGTCATGCCTCCCCTGTTTGGTCTCCTTGCCAATCACATCAGTGTATCCCTGTTTCCGGTATACCTTCTGATCCTGCTGGTCATCATGGGACTTCTGCACGAACGTCTGGCAAAGATATCCGGATAGCGGACTGCCTGTTTACAATTTCACGATCATAACCGGAATCGGCGGATGATGGGGACGGTTATAGTACTCCGTCACCAACACCAAATATTTGCGGGAATCCAGATTTTTAAGCCAGGCCAGTACTGCATCCCGTTCCGCAAATCCGCTGTCACCGCCGCTATAGATGCATAAACTGATCAGACCATTCTTTTTTAAAAGCCGCAGGCCCTGAGTAAGGGCTTCTATGGTAGTCTCCGCTCTGGTGGCAATGGTATGGTCACCGCCGGGCAGATACCCCAGATTAAAGGCAATGCAGTCAATGGTATCCGGTTTGATATACGCCTCCATCTGGCTGTGCGAAGCCAGAAGCAGCTCGTAATTTTGAAACGGCTGGGATTGTTCCAGCCGTTTTTTCGTTGCCGCCAACGCTTCTTTTTGAATATCAAATGCCCAGACAAAACCCTGGCTTCCCACCAGCGAACATAAATATTCCGTATCGTATCCGTTTCCCATCGTGGCATCGATACACAGAGAACCTTCCGTCACATGGGCCTTCATCATACGGCGGCACCAGGCCGTAATCTGATAATCGGGTCTATCCTTTTGTTTCTTCATGCCGTTTTTCCTTTCTTCCATCCTATTTTCCCTTCTCCTGTATACCATTTTACAAAAACGCTATCGTTGTATGAACATAAAAAGAATCCTGCAAAGAATCAGGTGGCAAATCCGGCATACTGGGTCTGACACAGTTCGTAATATTTTCCTTTTTGACTCATCAATTCCTCATGATTACCGCTTTCTATGATACGGCCATGGTCCATAACAATAATGCAATCTGCATCCCGGATTGTGGAAAGCCGGTGCGCTATGATAATGCTGGTGCGATTTTCCATAACCCGATGCATGGCATCCTGAATATTCTTTTCCGTGCGGGTATCTACGTTGGAAGTTGCTTCGTCGAGAATCAGGATCTTTGGATCCGCCACAAAAGCCCGTGCGATGGCCAAAAGCTGCCGTTGTCCCTGGCTGATGTTGGCGCCGCCGCCAACCAAAACATCCTCATAGCCTCCGGGCAGCTTTTCAATCCATTCTTCACAACGGCTCATCTGTACTGCGTGATGTAACTGTTCCTCGGTGGCATCGGCATTTCCATAGGTAAGATTCTGACGAATCGTATCGGTGAAAAGCACCGTATCCTGTAAAACGATGGCCACTTCTTTTCTTAGACTTTGTCTGGAAATATCCGCGATATCCCGGCCATTAATCCGGATGGTTCCGCTATCCAGATCATAAAAACGCATGAGAAGATTCACCACCGTGGTTTTGCCGCTTCCGGTGGCGCCTACCAGGGCCACCTTCTTTCCGGAAGGAATCCGCAAACTGAAATCCTGCAGAACCGGTTTTCCCTTTTCGTAGGAGAAACATACCTGGTCAAAGGTTACCTCTGCCGCTTCCGTATCTTCCAGCACATCTCCGCTTTGATCTTCCTTTTCTTCATCCAGAACAGCAAAGACACGTTCTGCCCCGGCAATGGCCGTCTGCAGCTGGCCATAAATCTGGGCAATCTCATTGATGGGCCGGCTAAACTGCTTTGCATACACAATAAAAGCGGATATGATGCCCACAGAAATCATTCCGCGGATGGCGAAGTAACCGCCAAATACGGCAATGATCACAAATCCGATATTTCCAATACAATTCATAACCGGCCCCATAACACCGCTGAATACATCGGTCCGGATACCGGCCTTCGTCAGAGAATCCGCCGTATCACAAAATTCCCTGGCAGAAATATCCTGATGATTATAAGCCACCACAGTCCGATAACCGGTGATCATCTCTTCCACCGTACCATTTAAGGTACCCAAAAGCTGCTGCCGTTTTCGTGAATAGCGGCGCACCTTTCCCGACAAATATTTGGTGGAAGCCACCGTCAAAAGCACCGTCGCACAGCTTAATAAAGCCAGCTGCGGACAATAGTAGAACATCATCGCCACCGTTCCCGCAATGGTCATCACACCGGAAAATAAGGAAGGCAGGGAAGTCGATACCGTAGTAGAGATATTTTCTATATCATTGGTCATACGGCTCATGACATCTCCATGCGAATGCACATCCAAATACTGTATCGATACATCCATGATTTGATCAAACAATTCCGCTCTCATGCGCCGCACGATCCGCTGGCTTAAATGAGCGCTGATCAATCCCTGCAATAATTGCCCCAGACTATAGACTACATAGGCAAATACCATCAGGCCAATGAGCATCATCAGATTCTCCCTGCGGCTTCCCGATATGACATCAATGGCATGACTTTGCAGGCTCGGCGCCCAGATGCCGCATAAGGTACCTGCCAGTACGACGCCCAGCATGGCGGCTAATAACCGTTTCTCATTTACAAAATACCGCACAATACGGCGCAAAGTACCCTTGATATCCTCGGCATATTCCACGGTAACGAAGCGTTCCCTCCTGTTTCCGCCGGGAATACTGTGTTCCGTCACTTTATTCAGATCACTCATGCTCGCTTACCTCCTCGCCCATCTGTGAATAATAGATATCCTGATACAAGGAACAGGATTTTAGCAGCTCCGCATGAGAACCGCAGGCCGCGATCCTTCCCTGATCCAAAACCACAATCCGGTCTGCCCGGCGTACGGAAGCGATTCTCTGGGCAACGATCACCGTCGTGCAGCCGCCCCTCATTTCCCGCAATGCTCCATAGAAATCTGCCTCTGTCTTTAAATCCAGCGCACTGGTCGCATCATCCAGGATAAGAATGTCCGCATCCTTAAGAACAGCCCTGGCAAGGCAGACTCTCTGCTTTTGTCCGCCGGAAAGGCCGGCTCCCCGCTGACCCACCATACTATCATAGGTCTGGGCCTTTTCCTGAATAAACCCATCCGCCTGGGCAATGGCAGCTGCCGTATGTATGGCTTCGGCCGATGCATCCGGATCACCCCATCCGATGTTTTCCCCGATGGTTGTTCCATACAATTCACTTTTTTGCAGGGCAATGGCAATTTTACCGCGAAGCGTCTTTTGATGATATTCCCGGACATCTACTCCGTCAATACGGATACTTCCCTCCGTCACATCATAGAACCGGGGAATCAGCCCCACGAGAGCGGACTTGCCGCACCCGGTAGCACCCATGATGGCCAGTGTCTCTCCCGGCGCAATGGTCAGATTGATATGCTTCAAAACCGGTTTTCCCTTTTCGGTAAAAGAAAATGAAACATCCTCAAACACAATCTCACAGCCTTTTCTGTCCTTGATCCCTGCCTCTTCCTCATACGTTCCATCCGTAAGAAGCGGCTTCGTATCCAGGATTTCCTTTACCCGATGCCAGGAGGTAATCCCTTTGGATATATTCTGAAAGAGCATAACCAACATCAGGATACCATTTAACATCTGCGTGGTGTATGTGATGGCCGCCATAATCGTACCCGGCGTAGTCAGGCCAGCATCGACCTGCACATGGCCCACCACCAGCAGCAAAGCAACCACCAGGTACATTAATGCATTCATGACCGGATTCATAAATGCGAAAATAAACAAAATGTGAAGCTGGGTCTTAACCAATCCTTCATTTCTCTCCCCAAACCGCACTTTCTCATACAGTTCCCGTACACAGGCTTTGATCACCCGGATACCGGATATATCTTCCTGCAAAATTTCATTGACCGCATCCAACTGCCGCTGCAGCTTCGGAAGCAGGGGGCCGGCCTTATAAAGGCAGAAAGCCATACACCCCAGCAAAAAGGGCGAGGCACACAGAACCATGAGACCAAAGGTATGATTCAGGCGATACATAAAATAAATACTGCCAAAGGTCAGCATCGTGGTTCGAATCATGCCCCGCACAAACTGGGAGACAAAATTCTGTACCTGTGTAATATCATTGGTCATCCGCGTCACCAGAGAACCGGTACCATACTGATCGATCTGCGAAAAAGAAAAGGTCATAATATTCCGAAAACAATCCTTTCGCACTTCATTTCCGATATTCTGTCCCGTCATATGGACAAAGGCGTTATTTAAAGACCCTGAACAACCGCCCAGTATCACCACAATGGCCATGGTAAGCCCTAAAGACAGGATCAGGGACAGATCACTGGTACCGCCATTTCCGATTCCCAGCACACCTTCATCCACAATCCGGCTCATCAGGCCTGGCTGAAACAAATCCGCCAGCACCTCTCCTACCATAAAAAGCGCCGCTAAAACGGCAAAATGAAAATACTTTTTCACATAATTCCACACGCTAATTCTCCTCCTGTCCTCCGGATCCGTATCGCTTTCGCCAATCCTGATTCAGTTTCTCCAAAAGCCGCAAAAGTTCTCCCTGTTCCTCTTCGGTCAGACAGGAAAACATATCCTTATGCCGCTGTTTCCTGCTGGCAGCAGCCTGCCTGGCGGCCTTTCGTCCTTCCTCCGTAAGACAGATATCCACGGTCCGCTTGTCGGTATCATTTTGTCTCCGGCAAATCAGTCCCGCCGTATCCAGTTTGCGAATGACCTCACTGGCAGACCCCTGGCGGATTCCCAGCTTACGGGTCAATTCTGCCTGTGTCATATCCGGCTCTTCCATTAGCAGAATCAAAATACGTTTCTGACTTCCTTTTCCCTCATACAGCCTGCGAACCACATCTCCCAGGTCCCGCAGATTTAAAATCAAGGCTTTCTCCATCCATCTCATCCCCTTTATGATTCATTCTTTTATCTCATAGGAAATCTGATTTTACTAAGAAATGAAAGCGCAATTTCCCATAAAATAAAAGGTACCTTTGCTATTATATGACATTTCTGCCGCAATTGCAAAGGTACCTTTTGTTTTTTTATAGAATAATTATTCAGCCATGCAAACCGCAGCCCGCCTTTTCCAAAGGCTGTTCGCTGCCAGAGCAGCTTACGGCTGAATCATCACTTTACAGATTATCAAAAATATCCGCGCCTTCCTTCATCAGCCAGCGGTACAGCATAACCGTCACTACTGCCAAGACCACTGTAAGCATAAGCAAATACACCGCCGCATCCATCCTCCTGGTCAGAAAATATCCCAAAATCCCGAAAAGAATGACCAGCAGCCAGCCTCCAAACAGTAAGATCATCACCGGCATACTCTGTTTGATGGTTACAATCTCATTGGTCCATTTCAGATTCGGCATATGCAGATTCAATACCAATCCCGCCACAGAAGAGAAGAAAACAAAAACGGCCACAAACAAAACCGCACCAGGCATAGCCGGAAGCGATAGCTGAGAAACAAAGGCAAAGCATACGGTCAAAAACAGCACCGGCGGATAGGTCCACAGCCAATGCAATTTCAGTTTTGCTCTCAGCACTCTCTTTGTGGGAACAGGCAGCGACTGCAAAATCCAGATGTTCTTTCCTTCCAGAGAAATCGAAGGAGCCGTCAGATCGTTTAGTGTCGCCATCATACAAATACCTGCCGTAAATATAACGGGCCAGAAGTATCCTACTTCCTCAAAGACCTGCAAAACAACACGTATCTGATTCCTATTGACGATACTTAATATGGCCAGCACCGGCATAATAAAGGTTCCCAGCCCGCAATTCAGCAAATACATGGGACTTTTCGTAAACCGCTGCCATTCTTTATTCAAAAGGGCACTTTCCATCCCCCGGTTCATTATTTTTTTCTCTTTATAGACCGCTTTTGTACCGTTGTTTTTCTGCGTGGCGATTCGGACAAAGGTTTTTGTCAAAAGGAAGCAGGTCAGGCCAACGCACACAGCTGTCAGGGCTATGCAGAGAAGTAAGGCTGTTATTTCTCCAAAGGAGGCACGCCCCAGCAGATAAAGGGGATAAAACCAGGTATGAATGACCGACCCAATCAGCTCACTGTTAAGAAGTATCTTCTGAACAATCTCATAAGAGCGATAAAATACATAGTAATACGCGCACAGAAAGACCAGAAAGAAGATAACGGTCAGGAAACTCTTATTCTTAAATTTCGCAGACAAAAGTGCCACAATCCATCCCAGAAAACAGGAAAGTACCGTTATACACCCGGTCACAAGCAGCAGAATCACCAAATCACTCACCACTAGACCAACGGTAACTTTACCTTCCATCATTCCCCGAAGCAGCGCCGGTATGAGGATCATGGAAGCATAGAAAAATCCCATGGCAGCCACACCGCACATACGTACCAGCAAAATCATCGAAGGTTTCAGCGGCATAGCCAGCAGCATATCATTGTCTTTGGCATGATATAGGCCTTCATAAGTATGAAACACACTGCCAAACGTTCCAAAAGCGAGGGCCATAAGCTCCAGCAAGGCATAATAAAGCCAGTTCAATTCCGTATGCAGAAGCGGTACGAAGGAACCGGCCAGCTGGTAGAACAGGCCGCAGAAACTTACATAAATCAGCAAAAAGAAAACGCCATATAAAACAATTCCGGCCCTGGAGCGGTTCCGGCCCGTCTTTCTGTTTTGATAAGTAAACGACGTCAATTCCAGAAATTGTTTCTTCCATAATGCTTTCCACATGTTCATCCCTCCTCAAGTTCCAGAAATACTTGTTCCAGAGAAGTATCCCCTTTTACTTCTTCCATCGTCCCGGCTTTTATCAGGCGGCCGCTCTTGATAATGGCAATCTGATCACAGAGTTTCTCCGCCACCTCCAAAACATGGGTAGAAAAGAAAATGGCGCCGCCCTGGTCACAGAGTTTCCGCATAATCTCCTTCAATAGATGGGCGGCCTTCGGGTCCAGCCCCACGAAAGGTTCATCAAGCAGCATCAATTGCGGTTCATGAATCAGGGCGGAAATAATGGCCAGCTTTTGTTTCATTCCATGGGAATAAGAGGAAATTGGCTGTGCCAGGTCCGCCATCAGGCCAAACGCCTCCGTATATTGGTGAATCAATTCCTGGCGTCTGTTTGCCGCCACCCCGAAAATATCCCCCACAAAATTCAGATATTGAATACCCGTCATAAAATCATACAAGTCAGGATTATCGGGAATATATGCGATTTTCTTTTTGCATACCAGCGGTTTTTCCTTCATGGAAACCCCATCGATAAAGATTTCTCCCGCATCAAACCGTAAAATACCGGCAACTGATTTCAGTGTGGTGGTCTTACCGGCGCCATTGTGCCCAATAAAACCATAGATTTCCCCCGGCTGAATATGTAAGGACAGATCATCCACCGCCCGTTTATCTCCATATTCTTTTGTCAAATGTTCTATTCTCAGCATAATCCTCTCTCCCTTCCCGTATCCGGCACACCATCCCACAGAATTTTTCTCTTTCTATCTATTCTATGTCTGATGTTTCTATTTATCTGCTTCGTTTTCAATATGATATCATTTTGATATCATATTGTCAATGTTTCAATCCAGTTTATGAAAAAATACTTCGAGAAATTGGGGGCTGCTGCACTGATTCCTGGGAGTTCTGCCGCGAAGGAAAAAAGCGGCCGCGATTTCCAGGAATAGTGGAGAAACTCGCGGCCAAATATAAATGAGTGATAAAGAATTCGTTTGGAAAGGCCTGCCGTCACCCCAGAGCCACATCCAACGCTAACATGACGGTAAATCCAAAGGCAAAAGCCAGGGTTCCCAGATTGGAGTGGTGACCGGAAGACATCTCCGGTATCAGTTCTTCCACGACCACATACATCATAGCCCCGGCAGCAAAACTAAGCAGATACGGAAGCACCGGAATAATCCATGCGGATGCCAGAATCGTCAAAAACGCGGCAGCCGGCTCCACAACTCCTGACAGGACACCATAGAGAAATGCTTCTCCTTTCCTTGTTCCTTCCGCCCGAAGCGGCATAGAAATAATCGCGCCTTCCGGGAAATTCTGGATAGCAATACCGATGGCCAGCGCCATGGCGCCCATCATGGTGATGTCAGAATGTCCGCTGGCCCATCCGGCAAATACCACACCGACCGCCATACCTTCCGGAATATTGTGAAGTGTTACGGCCAATACCAACATGGTGGTTTTCTTCAGATTGGAACGCGGACCCTCCGGTTCCTCACTGCCGGCATGTAGGTGAGGGATCGTTCTGTCCAAAACCAGCAAAAACAAAATACCAAACCAAAAGCCCGCCACAGCCGGAACAAAAGCAAAGGTTCCCATAAAGGCAGACTGATCCATGGCCGGCTGCAGAAGGCTCCAAATCGAAGCTGCCACCATGACTCCGGCGGCAAATCCGGTCAGCATGCGCTGTACCATCTGGTTTAATTGTTCTCTCATAAACAGGACGCAGGCAGCGCCCAAAGTCGTTCCCAGAAAGGGAATCAGAATTCCCATAACCGTCTCTCTCGTCATTTTCTCTCTTTCCTCTTCCTTTCCTTATTTACATAAAGATTTCCCGCCTAATCCGGCTGCTGTCCGTCATGGGCCAGCCATTTACAATCTGTGATGTCCATATTGGTAAATGTCGCCTTGAAAGAGGAAGCCTCCGGACTGCAGGCATAGATGCCAAAACGGATTTCATCCGCCGCATCCCACATATGGCAAATGCGCATTTGAGAAAAATGGATGCCGTCTCCGGAACACTCCAGACAGAAATCATCTTCTCTGCGGCTGAAGCGGTACCACATGGTCTTGATCGATGCATCAATCGCGGTAGTTGCCCAGTCGGAATAGCCATGATTTGTCACCACACTTCCCAGATGCTGGAATTCTTCATTCTCATATTCGATAGAACCTTTCATCCAGTTATCGCTGTCCAGATACATTACAACACCGCACTGATCGAACCGATGTTTACTTTCAAACTCCGTTTTTACAAGAAAAGAAAAGAACTTTTCACTGGTTTTCATCTGGAGCACCGGAGCATTATCGTTCCTGAAATGGTAATACGTACGCTGCCACAGGTCTGTATGTGGCTTTGTAACAATCTCGATTTTATCCTCTTTGATACAATAGTCAGCAGGTTCACGCGTCCATTCAAACGCATTTACATCAATCATCTCGATTTCCTCCCCAAATATAATTATGTACCATCATACTCCATTCATCCAAATAAGTACAGCCGAAAAAAAGAAAAATCCCGGAGAAAGGTCAAACGCTTTCCCCAGGATCATCCCATATTGCCCGCTTAGCCGCTACATAAACCAGGTTACGGCCACTCCCATAATCATGAGTTGTAAAGGATAGAGTTGTCTTCTATTCCCAATACGTTTGGATACGTTCCTTATGAAGTCCCTCTCCAATCACAATCAGGACCTCCTGGCCCTTTTCGATGGGACGCATAGTGATCTCATGATGGGTCGCATTCAGTTCTATCCATGTACCTTTTTCTGTCATCATAAATCCCTTAATACGGACAATGTTGCCGCAGGAAGTATCCCGAAGCAGCGCCGCCGCCTTCTCATATAAGTCTGGTCTGGGGATACGAACATTCATAAAGTAGAGAGAAGAATACCCATGTTCATCCTCAAACACAGCTTTCTCATAGTTTTCCGTCACATAACCGCCATGCAGGATGCGCTCCCAGTCCTCCTTTGTCAACTCATCCCAGGGCTTTGCCAGAATTTCTTTTGAAAATCTGCGGCCGCAGTGTACCTTCTCCATGGCATGATTGAGATGAGCCAGAGTCGCCTGCAGTTCTTCCTTCGTGGCCTCCTGACATTTGCTGAACACAATCTGCCCGGCATTGGCTATCTCAGAGGCGAGCAAATAATCCGAAGCATCCGAACGATCAGCTTCCAGCTTCGCGTCCACAATGGCAATCACATTTCCGATCTCATACCAGCGATCCAGCGGTTCTTCATACAATACGTCGAAGAACTCATCCACATCAAAGATTCCTGACGGTTCAATCAGCACCCGGTCATAGCCGCACATACCCATGGAAATCAGTTTGGTCTTAAAGCGCCGCCGGTGGCAATCATAATCACAGCCGCCTGCCACCATTTCCAATTCGCACTGATCCCCTTCCAGATCCTGCAAAAGCATCATATCCACGTTGACGGCCCCATAATCATTCTCCAAAATACAGATATTCAGTCCCTGATCCATCAGATATCTGGCATACTTTTTTATAAAGGTCGTCTTTCCGGATCCGAGAAACCCGGTTATCAAATCTACTTTTACCATCCTGTCTCCTTTCAAAACACTTCAAAAACAGCGGTTTCATAGGCCGAAAGCGTACAGGCGCCCTGCATACGTTCCCCGGTATAGAGAAGTTTTGCCTCCCTTTTTAATAGGTAGGAAACCTCATGATCCTGGAAATTCAACACGAACAAAAACTTTCGATTTTCCTTTTGGCGCATGACCACCTGCAGTTCGGCGCCAGCTTCTATCCATTGCTGAAACGGTTCCAAAATATGAGTATAGGAAAATAACCACTTCAAATTCGTTCTGGAAAAGGTACTGCCGAAATGAATGGTTCTTCCTAAGCCTGTCTCTTTCTCCGTCACGGCCGCCGCACCGGCGAAATAGGAATTTCCATAGACAGCCAGCGTCCTTGTTCCTTCCAGTGGCGTCAAAACGTCACAAAACAGCGGCATATCCACAGACTGGCCGCCGCAATCCGCCCATACCGGGTCCTCGGCCGGACTTACAAAGGTAAAATCCCGGACGTCCGAACCGGTCAATTCCTGCAATAATCCGGGCTGCGGTCTCATGACGCATCTGCCGTTCATATCTTTATAGCCGCTTCTGCAGCCAATCACCAGGGTACCGCCCTGGCTGACATAATCCTTTAATAACGCTGCCCTCTTTTCATCCAGCAGCGTCGGATGGGGATAGATCAAAACAAGATACTTCTTTAAGTCTTCCAGGGTACTATCCTTTTGAAAATACAGAATATCATAGGGCGTATGGTATAATTCCGAGGCTGCAAACAGTTCCTTTTCGCTCGCCGCCGCCACTCTCTGATGCCATGCATCCACCTGAGTATCCCATATATTGTCGTAATCCTTTATCAGGCCGAACGCCGCCTTGTAATCGGCTCCGCATACCGGTTCCAGGGTTCGAAATTTCTCATAAAATGCTTTTACTTCCCTGAGTTTTCGATTATCCCGGTTATCATAGTCCAAAATACCGTGCCAATAGATTTCCGTACCGATTGTACAGGTCCGCCACCGGAAAAAAGAAATAAAATCAGCCCCCTGGGCCACACTCTGCATAGCCCATAAAGTAAGCTGGCCAGGTCTCGGCGCCGGGGCCTCCATGCGGGTCGTCCATCCATTGGCTCCCGATTGCTGTTCCATGATGCCAAAATGCGGACAGACAGAACGCACTTCATGTAGATTTCTTGTCCATTTCCGGTCATTGAGATCATCGGAAGTCCTGGGATTACGATCCAGTCCAAAAGCGAAATTGGGATAGGAATCGTAGGTGTAAACATCCAGGCACTCCCGCGCCATCCGGTGATTATCCACGTTTCCAAATAAGCCGTTGGTGGTAATAAAATCATCCGGTTTTTTATATTTGCGAATGATATCCGCCTGCAGGCCGCAATAGTGCAGGGTACTGTCTGAGATAAACCGGAAATAATCCAGGTGCTGATGGGGATTAATGCCCATATTTAAAACCGGACGGGGTACATAAATTTCCTCCCAATCCGTATAGGTCTGATTCCAGAACGCGGTTCCCCAGGCCTCATTCAAAACTTCCAGGCTGCCGTAACGCTCTTTTAGAAAACTGCGAAAAGCCGCCGAATCGGCCTCGGAATAGAATTCGTTGACTTCACAATTCAGTTCATTATCAATCTGCCAGCCCACAATGGCAGGATGTTTACCAAAATGTCTGGCCTCTTCCTCCACGATCCGGGCACTGAATTTCCGGTAAACAGGGGAATTATAATTGTAATGCCTTCTGCCTCCGTGGCGGTAGAGAACACCTTCTTTTGATGCATTTAACACTTCCGGATATTTTTCGGTAAGCCATGCCGGCGGTGTGGCTGTCGGCGTTCCAAAAATCACCTGCATCCCCTTTTGGGCACACAGGTCAAGAAATTCATCAAAAAACGCAAAGGTAAATTGCCCTTCTCTCGGCTCTACCTTATTCCAGGAAAATTCTCCGATACGGATCACCGTAATTCCTGCATCCCGCATCCGGTCCAAATCCTGGGGCCATAACTTACAGTCCCAATGCTCCGGATAATAACAGGTCCCCATGGTCATCGTCTGCCACCGAAAACGCTGCTTTCTCCTTTGTTCCGCTCTTTCACACATCTTTCTTACTTCTCCCTTTCATCCAGTATCTCATTTTGGCCCTCTTAGAACCTTTTCCTTATCCTTGTATTGTAATCGTTCCTTCAGGCCCTGGCTTTTGCCCGATTCCGGACAATCTTATATAATTCCTCTGTGGCAAGCCGGGTTTTTGCCACAACATCACCCGTATTCCTGGGGAAACAGTAATACTGTGCTTTCTCATCACCGATACAAATCATATCACCTAATTCGTACCAGTAATAATCCGCATACAAACTATAGGAAGCCTGTGGTTTCTGACGGTAATCCAATTTGCCATCACAACCCGTCAGATGAAATCCGTCCCTCGTATGCACCAGCACACCTTCTCCCACATCATAGATACAATCGGTATTTACCATCATAAAGATATCTACCGGAATTTCCAGGCGATATGTATTTGCAAGCAATTCCTGACGCACACAGTCCCGTTCCCAGCTGTACCAGTCCGGAATATGGGGAAATTCCGTTTTCCCTTTTAATGCTTTCATATAACCGTCTTCCGTCAGCTCATAAGTTTTATTACAGTTTCCGCAAAAGAGCCGGACTCCCTTCCCTACCATTTGCCCTTCTATATGACAGTAGGGACATTTGTACAAAACACGGTTCAGCTTATCTGCCCGAAATGGCTCCGTAATCTTGATCTGATTATCCTGCTGCCATCGAAAATGATCGTAGGAAAATGCTTCCCGCAGAATTTCATTTAATTGCTCCACACTTTTTTCCTGAATCATTTGGGGCGATAACAGATACTCCATAACGGCAGAAACTTTTACCTTTCTATGCTGCAGATTATTATACAGCGGATCCCTGGCAAAAGCACCTTCAGTGCGAATCATGACCACCGGAACCTTCAAAAGTTTCAAACACTTTCCCAAACTATCCGGCAATGGTGTCCGGGTGCCGTCAAAGCTATAGCTGGCCTCCGGATACATTAAAATCGAACTTTTCAGAGTCCGTATCGTATATACCATATCCTTCACCAGTGTGGCATCGCTGAGAAATTTTCTTGTGGGAATGCAGCCCAATTGACGCATCAGCCACTCTCTCCCCACAAATCCATCGTATGTACATACAATATTAAAGGGCCGGGGATAAAGAAGCGCAGAGGCAATCTTTAAATCAATAAAACTGGAATGGTTCATGAGAATCAGACAAGGTTCCTCTTCTCCCAGCTGTTCCATTCCCCGGCTTTCATAAGTAAATTTTGTTGCCCACAAATCTGCCATAGATAATAACTTCAATAATAACCGGAATCCTCTATGCGGCTTTATGGGATTTTTATGTGTAAAAGAAGGCAGAGTTTTAACCTTCTCATAATCCATAACGGCTGTTTTTATTTTCATTTTTATCTCCCCAAAGCAGTTCTCTCTCATAACGTTTTGCAATCTCATTATACGTTTGCCGTCTTTTCCCGTCAACCAAAGAATCATCCGAAATGGGATTGCCCGGCAAAATACAAAAAGAAGGAAAAGCCATAAAAGAAAGGGACGATGCAGCAATGGCCCCGCCAAACGGCGGGGCCAATACAAACTACTTTGCGTAAACTAAGAAGAACCCATTAATATCCGGCCATATACGGTCCGTGGGCGGCGATCAGCTCATCGCACATGTTCTTAATATCTTTCAGATTCAATTCCGCGGCCGTATGTGGATCCATCATAGCGGCCTGATAAATATAGCTTCTATCCTTAGTAACAGCCGCAGCCAGAGTCAATTCCTGGACATTGATATTGGTCTGGTTCATGGCGGCCAGCTGCACCGGCAGTTTTCCCACATAGCAGGGACGAATACCGTCGCCATCTACCAGACAGGGAACCTCCACACAAGCTTCCGGCGGCAAATTTGGTATACATCCGTGATTAATTACATTTCCGCCAATTTTATACGGCGTATTTGTAACAATAGCGTCCATAATATGGGACGCATATTCCTTGGAACGGGTATGGGTTACCTTTCCGCCATCCAGAAGTTCATCACGTTCCTTCTCCCAGTTATTGATCTGCTTAATACAGCGGCGCGGATACTCATCCAGCGGGATGTTATACTGTTCAATCATCTCCGGATAGCGGGACTTAATGAAGAATGGATTGTATTCTGCATTATGCTCACTGGATTCCGTACAATAATAGCCCAGATAGCGAATATATTCATAACGTACCATATCATCGTGAATCTCACTGTCATTTTTTTCCAGCGCCCTGCGGCGGATTTCCGGATACAGGTCCTCTCCGTTCTTATCCTGAATCTTAAGCAGCCACGCCATATGATTAATACCAGCGATCAATTCCCTGCGGCCTTCCAGCTTATCTTCCATGCCCAGCGCTGTCAAAAGGCGCTCACTGCAGACCTGCACACTGTGACAAAGACCAATGGTCTTTACCGATGTAAAACGATTCATATATCCGGTCAGAATTGCCATGGGATTTGTATAGTTTAACAGCCAGGCATCCGGGCTAACCTCTTCCATATCCCGCGCGAAATCAGCCATAACCGGAATTGTCCGCAAACCGCGCATGATACCGCCGATGCCCAGCGTGTCCGCTATGGTCTGGCGAAGGCCATACTTTTTCGGAATCTCAAAGTCTGTAATCGTACAGGGATCATAGCCTCCCACCTGAATGGCATTGACCACAAATCTGGCACCCCGAAGGGCTTCCTTCCGATTTTCCACGCCAAGATAAGTATGAATCTGCGCCCGTCTCTCATTGATATTTTCATTTAAGGCAGAAATAAGCGTATATGACTCCTGCAGCCGGTTGGCATCGATGTCATATAAGGCTATTTCAGACTCACAAAGGCTTGGCGTCCGCAGGCAGTCGCCCAGTACATTTTTTGCAAATATCGTACTTCCTGCGCCCATAAAGGTAATTTTGATCATAAATATCATCCGTCCCTTCTTTGTTTTTTGATATAATGAGTATATAATAGATACATAAGAATAGACATAATTTATGTTTCAAAAAAATTGGAAAAATGTTGTAAAGGAAGTATGAAATGAGCAGAACACAGTATGAATTCATTCCCCGCGGAAGATCGGAAAAATCTTCTCTTCACTTTTATTTTTCAGGCCGGGAAGATTGTGAACCGGGACACAGTTTCGGACCGGCCGTCCGCAATCAATATCTTATGCATTTTGTTACAGAAGGAAAAGGAACTTACACGGTCCGGGGAAAGGAATTTCCCGTTGGTCCGGGAGAGGTGTTTCTGATCTATCCTGGCGAAATCACTTTTTACCGGGCAGATACACAAGAACCATGGACCTACTGTTGGATTGCATTTCATGGCAAAGAGGCGGAAACCATTACAAAGCGCTGCGGCTTTACAAAAGAAGTTCCCGTCATTGATTATGCCAAAAAAGAGGCGGAAAAGAAAGAACGGGTGGAAACACTGCTTGCCGGCCTGCTAAAAGAAGCTGCCCCCAAAAAACAAAGCGAATATGCTTTAAAAGGATACCTCTATCTGATTTTTGACCAGCTGGAACAATCCGAAAACCAGGAAGACGATTGGGGAGAGCAGTATGTCCGCAAAGCAAAAGATTATATTGCCGAACATTTTTCTTATGATGTAAAAATACAGGATGTGGCAGCCTACATCGGTATTGACCGTACCTATCTTTATCGTCTGTTTGTGGAATATCAGAAGCAATCCCCACACGAGTATTTATTAAATCTTCGCTTTCAGGAGGCCCGCAATATGCTGCGTTTTTCCGATATGTCCGTCACCATGATCGCCTGCTCCTGCGGCTTCAAAGACAGTTCCTCTTTTTGCCGTTACTTCAAAAAGACCTACGGCATTTCCCCGCTGGCCTACCGGAAAAGCCAACGCCCATTCTAATATTTCATTTCAAAAGATGTCCAAAATTTTCTCATTACCGTTGTTTAGGAAGGAATAAGAAACCATGGCGCCGGACCCGATTAGTCAATCAGTGTTTTCAATGGATAATCAGCGATTGTTTATTCCCTGGAATAGTATTTTGGGTATTTCTTGCTTCAATATCTTTCCGAAATAAAATTTTGAAGATAGCACGGACACATGGCTGTATAAAAAACAGTTGTGTAAAATAGGCAAACGGGAAATTGAAACAAACCAGTTTCAACCAATTCGCCAATAGGGTAAAAATATTAAGTCCTGTGTAATAAGGATAATATAAAAAGGCTGCAATCAAGCTCATTGCAGGACACATAATTCCTACTGTCGCACATATAATTGTGGTTTCAAATATCATCGGATGATTTTTGGCAGGATCAAATACACAACAAGCAAGTTTAAAGGACATTGGACTACCCAGCAGGTTTTCAAGTGCATATGCGAGACAAAACTCAATCAAAATGCAGGCCCATATCGGAAGATAACCCCCAAGCATATAAACACCACCCTGTCTACGAAGTGCCTCAATAACACCAGTCGTTCCGTTAATTGTCATTAGAGTACTGCCATTTACTACATACAAACTGTAGAAAACATAGGCATGTACAGTAATCACTACGGTAATAAATGCGAATACCATTCTCTGAAATTGATTTCTTGGCATAATCTTCTTTCTCCTATTTCTATCAAATTTTTATACGCACAAAAAATGTATTGCCAAAGGCAAATTAATCTGATTGAAACCGTCCTCGTAATCAGATTTACTTGCCTTTGGCAATACATGTGTCGTACGTAACTTTGTTAATAATATCATAAAGTTTTTAAAAAAGCAAATCATTTTCATTTGATGTCGCCGGACAAAATTTTGCTCACATGCTGACAACGAGAAAACCTGCCGCCGGCGGCTTTTCTGCACGCTATGGCAAAAAAATAAGACCTTATACTATGGTTTTATCCATAATATAAGGTCTGTATTTCATTTTTTAGGGCAAATTTTTGGCTATTTTGTGCTACCCTTTAACAAAAATGTCACGGGACATGGAGCAACCCCATTTAGATTAATATTTTCCCTCGCTCCCAAATAATTGTATCAATACTATCCTTACCCCATTTCAACAGTTCATCTGCCATTTCTAACGCTTCTTGTGCATGACGTTCTTCTAAGAATAATTCACTGGGATAACGTACAATAACCCCATACGGCGTTAATTCATCTGCATAATCATAAAATTTTTCCTGAATAGATACCCTGTTTTTTATCTGATTCATAAGAAATGATAAATCATGAGATTTTGGCAAGCCTCCTTGAGAACCGAATGCTATGATAATGCTCTTTATTATCTTTTCAGCGGATTGCTGACAGTGATAGCAAATAATCTCATATGGTTTTGGATAATACGTTTCAAAAAGATGCCTTGCAACCCCATAATCCATTTCTGCCATATCAATCCACTTTTTTACTTCCTGATTCATATAACAACACTCCCTTTTTTATTACTTCGTTTTCTACCGAAGGAATGTTCTTCCTATTTTCAAATCGGCTTTCTGTTCCAACAATAATATCCACCGGGCGATTCTTTATCTTTCGTATTGAACGATACGCCCGTGTTGTTAAATCCTTTAAATCCTGCATTTTGTCATCAACGATAATATAAAAATCAAAGTCACTTTCTTCCGTGTAAGTACCATTTGCAAAAGAACCAAATAAATAAATTTTCAACGGCATAAGATGATTCACAAATTGTTCTTTTATCTCTTCGATTTCATTCACCGGCATATTCTCACCACCCTGTTTTTACTGTCTGCAAAAATCCTGCAATTTTCAGCTTACATTGCATCATACTTTTTTATCTCGCTTTTATTACTTATCATATCACTTATTTTAATCATAATACAGAAAAATTATTGCCACCACATGTTTGGAGGTAAAAAATAAGACCTCATACTATGGGGGCCACAGTACAAGGTCTGTATTTTATATTTTAGGGCAAGT
>CAYRTA010000022.1:0-12864 GCA_964427045.1 uncultured Hoministercoradaptatus sp.
TACGCTCACACAAACCTTTTGCCAGAACTGCCTCTCTATCAGAATTGATCAGCTGATATTTCAGCGAAGAACTGCCGCAGTTAATAACTAATACGTTCATCTATCTATTCCTCCAAATTATCTATATACTTCTTACTGTGCCTGGCACTGTACTGCTGTGATGGCAACCACGCCTACAATATCCTCAGCAGAGCATCCGCGTGACAGATCGTTTACCGGTTTTGCAATACCCTGGGTAACAGGTCCGTAAGCTTCTGCCTTTGCCAGTCTCTGAACCAGTTTATAGCCAATATTTCCCGCATCCAGATCCGGGAAGATCAAAGTATTGGCTTTGCCTGCAACCGGGCTGCCCGGTGCTTTGGAGGCGCCGACACTTGGTACGATAGCTGCATCCAGCTGGAATTCACCATCCAGTTTCAGATCCGGATTCTGCTCTTTCGCAATTCTGGTAGCCTCTACCACCTTATCTACATCCGCATGTTTTGCGGAACCCTTCGTAGAATGGGACAGCATAGCTACTACCGGCTCTTCCTGAACTAACTGTCTGAAGGATTCTGCGGAGGAAGCTGCGATAGCTGCCAGCTCTTCCGGATTCGGATTCTGGTTCAAACCGGAATCAGCAAATACGAAGGTACCGTTTGCGCCAAATTCACAGTTTGGAACTACCATCAGGAAGAAGGCGGATACCAGTTTGGTTCCCGGTTTCGTCTTCAAAATCTGCAGACACGGTCTCAGTGTATCTGCCGTAGAGTGGCAGGCGCCGGATACCATACCGTCTGCGTCGCCCATTTTAACCATCATAACACCATAATAGAGATACTGATTCAGAAGGATTTCCTTTGCCTGTTCCGGCGTCATGCCCTTCTTACTTCTTAATTCTACCAGTTTATCAATATAACTCTGTGTTTTATCAGAAGTTGCCGGATCAACGATGACCGCGCCTGAAATATCCAGACCTTCGCTTCCCTTCTTTACTGCTTCTTCACTTCCTACCAAAACAACATCCGCAATACCTTCTTTCAGTATCTGTGCCGTTGCTTCATAAGTTCTTCTGTCTTCGGTTTCCGGAAGCACAATTACTTTTTTATCGGCTTTTGCTCTTGCTTTGATTACGTCAATAAATCCCATGATTCTATGACTCCTTTCGTGTATAAGATACTCTTTGGATAAAATTATAACGCTTTTACATAGTGGTGACAAGGTTAGTTAATATATTAACAAATAGGAAAACCCGTCTTCCCGCCTTGTTTTTCACACCTTTAACTGATACAATAAAGAATCACAAAATTACAGTTTCCGTGATCCGCCTCCTGCTTTTATCAGGAGGTTTCCGCCGATCATACGCGAAAGGAGCATCCTATGAAAATTGCCGGTATTATTGCCGAATACAATCCCTTTCACAAGGGACACGCTTATCATATCCGCCGCACAAAGGAATTATGTCAGGCAGATTATGTCATCGCCGTCATGAGCGGTGATTTCGTCCAGCGCGGCGCCCCTGCCTTCCTCTCCCGCTTTGACCGGGCGAAAATGGCGCTTTTGGGCGGTGCTGATCTGGTCTTTGAACTTCCGTCTGTCTGCTCCTGCCAAAGTGCCGAATATTTTGCCCGTTACGGCGTACAGTTACTGGATGCCACGGGCTGTGTGGATGTGATTTCTTTCGGTTGTGAGTCCGGCTCCGGCGGACAATTTCTGGAAGTGGGGACCTATCTGGCCGAAGAACCGGAATCCTACCGCCAAAATCTCAGGGATGCCTTAAAAGACGGTCTTTCTTACCCTGCCGCCCGTCAAAAGGCACTCCGGCTGGCCTCGCTGCCTTCCGATCTTCTGGCTTCGCCCAATAATATTCTGGCCATTGAGTATGCAAAGGCTCTGGTAACGTTACGCAGTTCCATGACGCCCTTATGCATCCGGCGCGAGGGAAACGGATATCATGATCTTACCCTTAAGGATGGCTATCCCAGCGCCTCGGCTATCCGCAATTATTGGAAGGACACCGCAGCGACCAGTGCTTTTTGCAAATTGGAAACGGCTTTTCCGGACGGACTGTTTACCGCTATCTGCCTGCCCCTGGAACATCAATTTATCACAGAGGAAGACTTCTCTCCCTATATCCGCTGGCTGCTTTACGGAACAAATTCTGCGGATGCACTGGCCCAATACCAGGACCTTAGTTACGATCTGGCAAGACGCCTTCTGAAAACCCGGAGCGAATATGAAACCTTCTCACAATATATGGAGCGGATCAAGACCAGAGAACTAACCTATAGCCGCATAAGCCGGGCGCTCTTTCATGCCCTTTTAAATATCCGGCAGCCCGCCGACCCACCTTATCTGCGGCTGCTTGGTTTTCGCAAGTCCGCCCTGCCTGTTTTAAAAGAAATCAAAAAAAACAGCACCCTGCCGCTTCTGGGGCGGCTTCCGGATGCCGATAAACAACTGGATACCAAAGGCATGGATTTTCTGAATGAAAATATTCGGATTTCCAATTTATATGATATGATCGCCTCACAAAAACAACAGAGAAAACCCATGGACGAAAATACAAGGCCTATGGTTATTTTACCATAGGCCTTGTATGCCAACAAGGACTCAGCCATCTTTCTATGACTGCTCTTTTATGATTGATAACTGCCTCAAACGTTATGCCTCCTATGCCTGAAGCGTACGAAACAGTGCCTTTACCGTCGGATAAATCTCTTTAAACTTCTGATAGCGTTCTTCGTATTTTGCTGTCAGTTCAGCATCCGGCTCCACCGTATCTACCACTTTCACCAGCTTTGCCGCTGCCGCTTCCACATTTTCATATTCTCCGCAGCCCACCGCCGCCAGAATGGCGCCGCCAAGGGCAGGTCCTTCTTCACTTTCGATAACATCCACTTTCAGATTCATGATATTGGCGATCATTTTCTTCCAGAGGGGACTCTTTGCTCCGCCGCCGCAGATTTTGGTCCGCTCGATGTGAATACCCAGATTTCTGGCCACTTCCAGGGAATCCCGGAGTGCAAAAGCCACACCCTCTAACACAGCCTGCGTCATATCTTCTCTTGTCGTGTCCATAGTCATACCGATGAATGTAGATCTTGCATAAGGATCGTTGTGGGGAGAACGCTCTCCCATCAAATACGGAAGATAAAATACGGTATTTTCTCCCAGTTTCGTGATGCCTGCCTGTTCTGCAGTATAGTCCGCAGTCTTTAATATTTCCTCGGACCACCATTTATTGCAGGCGGCCGCGCTCAGCATACAGCCCATCAAATGATAGTTGCCGTCGGCATGGGCAAAGGAATGAAGCGCATTATAGGCATCTACGCCGAAGGTCTTGCTGGAAATGAAAATAGTACCTGACGTTCCCAGGGAAATATTGCATCTGCCATCGCCTACCGTTCCGGTTCCCACCGCTGCGGCCGCATTGTCGCCGGCTCCGGCAATTACCTTTACGGAAGACAAAAGACCTAATTCTTCGGCTATGGATTCTTTTAGGGTGCCTACCACCTCATAGCTTTCATACAATGTGGGAAGCTGCTGTCTCGTGATACCACAGATTTCCATCATTTCTTCTGACCAGCATTTATGCTCCACATCCAGCAAAAGCATACCGGATGCATCGGAATAATCCGTACAATGGGTACCGCTCAGTTTGTATGCCAGATAATCCTTCGGCAGCATGATTTTTGCAATCTTCGCGAAATTCTCCGGCTCATTTTCTTTTACCCAGAGAATTTTCGGAGCGGTAAAGCCGGCGAAAGCAATATTGGCCGTATATGCGGACAATTTTTCTTTTCCGATTACTTCGTTCAGATAATCGGTCTGTTTTGCCGTTCTTCCGTCGTTCCAGAGGATGGCCGGGCGGATAACCCGGTCCTGATCATCCAGGATAACCAGACCATGCATCTGTCCGCCAAAACTGATTCCTGCCACCTGGCTCTTATCAAAATCCTGAATCAGTTCCTTAATTCCTGCCACCGACTGCTCATACCAATCCTCGGGATTTTGCTCTGACCAGCCCGGATGGGGAAATGCCAGGGGATATTCTTTTGATACAATTTTATGAATCGTACCCTTTTCGTCCATCAGCAAAAGTTTTACTGCCGATGTACCGAGATCAACACCAATATATAACATAGATTACCTCCATGGATTCTCTGTCGGATAACGCACGCCTGCCGGCTGGTTATATCCGATCTCTTCTACCGGAACACCGATATACTTAAATACTTCAAACAGGGCTTTTCCATGATTTCCGAAAGCGACTGCTCCGTGATGCGGATAATTCTTCTCAATCAGTACATGACGATAGAATCTTCCCATTTCCGGAATTGCGAAGATACCGATGCCGCCGAAGGAACGGGTAGCAACCGGAAGTACCTCGCCCTGTGCGATATAAGCGCGCAGCTTGCAGTCAGCCGTACTCTGCAGACGGTAGAAGGTAATATCGCCAGGAACAATATCTCCCTCCAGCGTACCCTGAGTTACTTCTTCCGGCAGTGAACGGGCCATAATCAGCTGATATTTCATCTCACAGAAGGAAAGCTTGCTGGAGGCCGTATTTCCACAATGGAATCCCATAAAGGTATCTTTGTGTGTATATGGGTATTTGCCCTCGATATCTTCTTTGTACATATCTGCCGGTACGTTATTGTTGATATCCAGAAGAGTTACGGTATCTCCGCTGACTACGGTTCCGATAAACTCGCTCAAAGCGCCGTAAATATCCACTTCACAGGATACGGGAATGCCCTGGGCGGTCAGACGGCTGTTTACATAGCAGGGAACGAAACCAAACTGCGTCTGGAATGCCGGCCAGCATTTTCCTGCGATCGCCACATATTTGCGGTATCCTTTGTGATCTCTGATCCAGTCTTTTAAGGTAATCTCATACTGAGCCAGTTTTGCAAGAATTTCCGGTTTCTTATTTCCTACGCCAAGTTCCTCTTCCATTTCTTTCACAACAGCCGGGATTCTCTCATCGCCCGCATGCTTATTATAAGCCTCAAACAGATCCAGCTCAGAATTTTCTTCGATCTCCACACCGAGATTATACAGCTGCTGAACCGGTGCGTTACAAGCCAGGAAGTTTAACGGACGCGGACCAAAGCTGATGATTTTCAGGCTGCTGAGGCCGATGACAGCTTTTGCAATCGGACGAAACTCAGCGATCATGTCCGCGCATTCTTCTGCCGTTCCGATCGGATATTCAGGAATATAAGCTTTTACATTGCGAAGTTTCAGGTTATAGCTGGCATTCAGCATACCGCAGAATGCATCTCCACGTCCCTGAATCAGGTTATTTCCTCTCTCTTCTGCTGCCGCAACGAACATCTTCGGTCCGTCAAAATGTTTGGCAAGCAGTGTCTCGGAAATTTCCGGTCCAAAGTTTCCAAGATATACAACCAGTGCGTTACATCCGGCCTTTTTGATATCTTCCAACGCCTGTACCATATGAATTTCACTCTCCACGATACAGATTGGACATTCGTAAATATCCGCGTCACCATATTTGTCAATATAAGCTTTCATCAAAGCTTCTCTTCTGGATACGGATAAGCTTTCCGGAAAACAATCTCTGCTTACTGCTACAACTCCAATTTTCAATTCTGGCATATTACTCATATTATGTACTCACCTTTCTTAAATAAATTTGATCACGTTTCTATACAAGGCTTAAAGGGTAATATTCTCACCTTTCAGTCCACAGAAGGCTCCCTCGATTCCGGCCTCTTCGTGGGCAATCAGCCATTTATTCTTTGCGGTAATCAAACGGTCCTCCCCGTTTTCTCCGATGGGGAAGGTCAATTCCGTATTGGTTCCCTCCGGCAAAATAATGACACAGCGGAATCCTCCCTCTTTGGCCGTACACGGCGCATAGTGCAGGGTGGTGGCATACAGCTCCACAGCCGTTTTCGCCGGCACAAAAAAGGCCTCCACCAAAGAGGTATCGTAGGTATGATCCGCCTGAATATCCTGCTGACGGCCAAGCAGCAAGATCAGATCATTCACTGCAACATCTACTTCCGAAGAACGGTGATATTCAACCGCATTGAGTTTCTTATTATCACCATTGCAGTAGCCGATCTGAATCGGCAGGCCGCCGTAGGCACGTCTTTGAAAGTCCGCCGCCACTGGCAGGGCTTCCAATTCTTCCACAGACGGAACATAGATTACATCTTTGGGCAGAGGCGTATGCTCCATTTCCTTCAGCATTCTGTCAAGATCATATCCTTCCAGAACTTTTCCGTACTTAGCGAACGAAGCATCGGTTACTTTTTGAATGTTCATTATGGTCCCTCCTAATCTGGATTTTTGTATGTTTCGCTTTCTTATAGAACCATAATAACAACTTTTTTTGTACGCATCGACCAATAATTTATCTAATCTATAGCACTTTTTTGTCTTTTTTGTTTTCTACATTCACTGGGTAACAAACCATATTTTTTCCGGAATGCTTTGGAAAACGCACGGCTGTCCGAAAAGCCATTATGCTCCGCAATCTCTCCCACACTGTTTTGCGTATTCATCAACTCCATATAGGCGTATTCCACCCTTATATCCTGCAAATAGGATTTGTAATTGATTTTTGCGTACTTTTGAAACATGCGGGAGAGGTAAGCGGGCGAATATCCGAAAATCTCCGCTACCCCTTCCAGAGAAAGTTCTTTGGTATAGTTATCCTTGATATAGGAAGTAATCGCAGATAATTTACTTAACTGCCTGCGGTTTCGCACAATCGTCGCGTTGACATCCAATTTCCGGTATTTCGTCACCAGCAAATAAATCAGCATGAAATAATCGCTCTGCACTTTCAGTTCATACCCGGTATCTTTTTCCTGATAGACACTGTACATTTCCCGAATCAACTCCATCAGCCTGGCATCCTGACTTCTCTCTCCATGGGTAAAACAGATAAACTGATCGTCCGTATAATAATCGGCAAATGTTTTCAGCGGAATCTGAAGCACCACCGTCTGGTTTCGCTCCATAGCCCGGATCGAATGAATCTCATTGGAATTGACAATCACAAAATTTCCCGCTTCCAGATGGGTATGTTCTTCATTGATATAAAAATCCAGATTTCCCTCCAATACGGCAAAAATCTCTATGGAACGATGCCAGTGCTTGTCCCTGATATAATTACCATCCTTCCCTTCAAACAGAAATAATTTAAAAGGAAGATCCTCATTGGGTAATATCATTTCATGGGAAAATTCCATTTTTATCACCTCAAAATCGCCTGCGCTTTCCGTTTTCGTCCTTACCAGACACGTATCCGGTTATATCCCGGATGCAGGCTCTGAAATGGCCCCGGAATCACATGTCCCTGTCTGATGGCGCCGTCATAGTCTCTGTCCCATACGATCGGTGTTCCGTCAGGGTTTTCGTAAGCTGCCTCCGTAATCCGCGGCATACCCATTCTTTCGGTATCGTATACATCCGTTTTCAGCTGCAGCATACCTTCGTTTGCCTGAAGTTCCAGATACACCCCATCTTTCTCTTCTATCAGACGAATCCGGGGATTTTCATCACTGACATAACAAACCGCCTCTTTCGGGAACGGTTTGGCGCCGTTTAAGTAAACATTCTCGTTAATGTATACCGGCTGCTTTACTTCCACGAACTGCTCCGCATCTCCATTTCCCAGAGAGACCACCGTCCCGGTGTATTCCTCCATAGAGGAAGTATGTCCTTCATAGCCCTCTGTTCCATACATTGACTGCTCCGTATAGGTATGTTCCCCTTCCAGAAAGATATTCTGATAAATACGGTCGTCTCCGCTATAGACCAGCGCCGTGCCCGCCACGGATGTGGTATGGGGAAAATGATACGGTGTGGAACGGTCTAAAACCGGCTCCCGCCGCATACTGCCGCAGCAAAGATTCTGGATATAGGCGCCGCCCTGGGCAATGTTATCAAAATTATATTCCGAAGCAAAAATATTATTATCCACGATATAAGGGCCATGGGTAACCTCCACCATCAAATCGCGGTCGTTGGCATAATACAAATTTCTGCTTACTCTGGTACCCTGTGCCTCCCAGTCAAGCCAGGTACCCAGGGTACAATGACAAATCCGGTTATGAATGATCTGCACATCAATGGCCGCATGCAGTTTGATTCCCGCAATTTCGTAGCCAAAATATTCGTGCTTGACACCAATATTATAAATCTGATTCTCCGTAATCCAGCTGAAAATGCAGCCCATATGGCCCACGATACCATTCTGGCCGCAATCATAGATCACATTATTGCGGATGATATGGGAACCAATGGTTTCCTTGCTCCAGCCAATATGAAGTGCCCGAAACACCGCTTCCATCTGATACTGATAGCCTGGTTTTCTGTGGGTTCTTGTACACAGATTGTGCCCCGTGGACGCTTCCTTTCCAATACTGATACCACTACATTTGGCATCATGAATGATATTCCGCTCAATAATCCATCCCTTACTCCAATTGACGCCCAAAAGTCCCGGCTGGTCGGCGGTGGGCGGTGTCCACGGACAAGCTGCCTGGGCCATTTCAAAGCCCCGGACCGTAATATAATTCCTGCCGGTTCGCTCCGGATAAAAACAACATTTTCTCACATTGATTTCCGCCAGCTCCTGGTTGGGATCGGCTCCCTGAAAATTGGCGTAAATGACCGTCTCTGTCTCGCTGACCGCCGCATACCACTGATAAACCGTATCTTCCGGATGTAAAAGCGGCTCCGGATGTTTCGTCCAGGGCGGATTCACACCATATTCCCGTTTCACCGGATGCAGCACTTCCTCCAGGGACTGTGCCTCATAAAAGGATTTGCCATTCAAATACACCTCTCCCGGATGCAATGTTTCCTTTTCCGGGTAAATGTACCAGTCACCTCCCAGTACTTCCTTATATGGATTATAATCGCCGAAAAAGGTATTCGGCAGTACCGCTTTCCATACATTGCCTTCCACCTTTGTCCAATCCGTAATACGTTCGGAACCCTTGATAACGACCTTTTCACCTTCCGCAGCCTCATATATAATCCGTTCGATATCGCTGCGTCCTCCATGAGCCGGTTTTACCCACTCCCGATACTCACCTTCATGAACAATAATATGATCTCCTGATTGTGCAGTGAATGCTGCCTGGGAAATTGTTAAAAACGGATGTTCCTTCGATCCGTCCGCATAATCACTTCCGGTTTTCGCCACATGATATTCCCGCATAGTAGTCAGACCTCCTTCTTTTGTACTATACTATACCAATTTCCCGACTATTTCCATCCATATTTTCTGCTATTTACGGTTTTTTTCAATCCAATCCACGGCAAAATCCACCACGTCACGCTGGCGCATAAAACGGACACTGCTCTCTCCCAGCGGTTCCTGCTTTACCTTACCCAAGGCTTCAAAAGCAGTTCCAATGGCCGGAAAATCTTCTCCATCCACAAAGAGTGTTTCATAAGCCACCCATGTCCGCTTTCCGTCTATCATAACGGCGCTATGCTCCGTGGACAGATGTTTGCTGGGATAAGAGGCCCGGACATCTGCCAGATGCAGGGATGTATTTTTATCGTATCCCACACCGATCAGCAGCACATATCCATCTAACTCATATAATTTGCCGATGGGCGATCCCTCACCGAAAATATTGGATAACGTATGCCCCTGAGTTAAATACCCGGCATATTTCCCCCAGGCTGCCACAGAACGGGCCGGGTGATCACTGCGAAGCGCGCCCGGCCAGCGGCGAAACAGCTCTGCTGTTGCTCCCATGGTGTTGGTAGGGGTCAGCGCCTTATCGTATGCCGGCCAATAATCCCGAATCAGCTGCCAGTCCGACTCTGCCACATCCCCATGTACGCCTGCATCCGGATCCAGGTTCTTCCAGGACTGCGTTGGCATCATAATCGTACCCTCATCTCCAACACATTCCAGCAATGCCTCGATGACCGTCTGCGCACCGCCGCAGACGTATCCCAGACGACTCAGGGAAGTATGCACCATGATAGTTTGTCCCTGACTAACACCCACAGTTTTCAATGTCTTTATCATATCTTCCTTCAATAAAAGCTGTCGTTTCTTCTCCATTTTCCACATCTCCTTTTCCCAATTCTTTTTATGTTATATCCCTCACGCTGTCCCGCTCTATGAGATAAACTGGTTCTTTTATCGTAAGGCGTTTTTCCGTCCCCGCCTTCAGTCCCTTTAATACCGTGATCGCATCCCGGGCTCTCAAAGCCACGTCTTGTCTGACGGTGGTAAGGGACGGATTGCTATGATGACATACGGGACTATCATCAAATCCCACCATCGACATTTCTTCCGGTATCCGAACCCCCTTTGCCTGCAAAAACCGCATTAATTCCACCGCGTACACATCCGAAACAGAAAAAATGGCCGTAAAAGCCGTCATTTCTCTCCATTTTTCTTCATAAAAGGCCATTCGTTCTTTCTTCTGGAGCGGAATCTGCAGAAAATGGATTCCATCCGTCCCCATGGCAGCCCTGCAGCCATCCATCCGCTCTGCATCCATACAAATCGCGTTATCCGAAATACATAAAACGCGCCTGTGCCCCTTCTGTTTCAAATACGTTCCCACCTGATATCCGCCGTCATAATTGTCAATCGTCAGATTGCAAATCTTTTCCGCAGCCTGAAAATATCCGTCATAGACTACGAAAGGAATATGCATAGACTCCCGCAATTTCTGATAATCCTGCTCGCAAAACCCCATAATCACCAGGCCGTCCATATTCCACATGGATGCGATCCGGACAATCTCACTGCAGCATGCGGTCACCTTAATCATCATAAAATATCCGTTTTTATCTATTTCCCTGGATAATGCATTGACGGCGCCGGAGATAAAGCCATCTTCCAGCGCCCGTCCCTCATACTTTGCATGATCATTAATAATAACTCCGATAATGCGGGAATTATTTTGCGCAAGCAGGATACCGGCCATACTGGGAATGTAAGCGCGTTCTTCCAAAAGGGCCTGCACCCGCTTCACCGTCTTATCCGAAATTTTCCCGGTCTTTCCGTGAATCACGTTTGACACGGTAGCCGTACTGACACCCAATTCCTCCGCAATATCAGCGATACGGACCCGTTCCATTTTCTTATCCCCCTTTTTCACCCAAACAAAGACGCCTGTAAGCCCGCCAAACTTATCCTGCCTGTTTTCCGGACTCCAGTTTTAACAAATTACAGATCAAAAGTAATACAGGAAAGACAATCGCAGCCAGCAGCCCTTTCTTTAACTCGCCTCCGAATTGGCCTGCTATGTAACCTACCACAGCCGGGCCGCTGCCGCAGCCCAGATCACCGGCCAGGGCAAGCAGGGCAAACATTGCGGTTCCTCCGCGTTTCAGACTTTTCGAGGCGATGCTAAACGTACCCGGCCACATAATACCCACAGACAGGCCGCAAAACATGCAGCCCATCAGACAAAGCCAGGGCAGCGTAAACAGAGCCGCCAGCAGGTAACTGATGATACAAAGAACGCTGCTGAGATTCATAAAGGTTTTCAGGTCAATCTTTGCTTCGCACTTACCAAATAACGCCCGTGAGGCGCCCATCATGATCGCAAAGGCGCAGGGCCCCAGAAGATCTCCGGCCGTTTTGGAAATATGCAGTGAGGACTCTGCAAAAGCGGAAGCCCACTGACTCATTCCCTGCTCGGAAGCCCCGGCACACACCATCATAAGAAATAACTTCCAGAAAATACCATTTTTTACCAGTTCACCAACCTTCATCCCCTCCCCTTCTTCTACGAGAGTCGGAATCGGTACCTGTGAAAAATACAGAAAATTGAATAAAGGAACAAGCGCCCAGACACAGGCCATAATCCGCCAATGATTCAGACCGAACAAGGTAAAAAATGCCGTGCTGACTACAATGACCATGACATGGCCCCAGCAGTAAAACGAGTGCAAAAGACTCATTTCCGCCTCCTTCCGGTCCGTGGGACAGGCTTCCACAATCGGACTTACCAGCACCTCCAAAAGTCCGCCGCCGACAGCGTAAATGATAACGGCCAGACACACTCCGACAAACGGATTCGGCAGTACGGCCGTAAAGAAAAACAAACCGGACAGACCAATGGCCGCGCATAAGTGAGCAATCAGCATAGAGCAGCGGTAACCAATCTTATCCACAAAGATAGAACTGGAAAAATCAATCAATAGCTGCACGCCAAAATTAACGGAAACCAGCATTGCCAACTGGTTCAGGGAGATTGCAAAGCTTCTTTGGAAGGTTAAAAAAAGCAGCGGCACGAAATTATTGACGATTGCCTGAACAATGTATCCAATATAACAGGCATATTTCGTATGGTTGTAATTAGTACGGATACTTTTCATTTTCTCAAAACTCCTTTTCTCTGGCGAATACTCTCATACAAGCCTGTTGGCTTGTGTCATAGTAAAGTATAATATATCCCCCTTCTGTTTTCAAAGGTTAAACGCATAACCTCTAAAAAAGGGCAAAAGGATGGGGCGCCGAAGCGCCCCTGAAACTAAAGATGAAAAAAATATAAAACTAAACTAGTATAAACTAGCTAGTTTTTGAAACTATGAATCGGGGCCGGAATTCTCCCGCCTCGATTAACGAAGGCATCACAGGAAAACGCATTGACCGGCATAATCGGCGCGTATCCCAAAAGTCCGCCGAACTCTACCGTTTCTCCCACACCTTTTCCAATTACCGGGATGACCCGGACAGCCGTTGTCTTTTGATTGACCATACCAATGGCCATCTCGTCGGCAATGACACCTGCAATCGTGGAGGCCTTTGTATCTCCCGGGATGGCAATCATATCCAATCCCACGGAGCAGACACAAGTCATCGCCTCCAGTTTTTCTATGGTAAGGGCACCGGCCGCCACTGCGTCGATC
>CAYRTA010000022.1:12874-26644 GCA_964427045.1 uncultured Hoministercoradaptatus sp.
CCCTGATCTTCGCTGACCGGAATAAAAGCGCCGCTTAAACCACCCACATATGAGGATGCCATGACGCCTCCCTTTTTCACCTGATCATTTAAAAGAGCCAATGCTGCCGTCGTTCCCGGCGCACCTACCCGCTCCAGACCAATTTCCTGTAAAATATCCGCTACGGAATCACCGATGGCCGGAGTCGGGGCCAAAGACAGGTCTACAATACCAAAGGGGATACCCAGACGCCGGGAGGCCTCCTGGGCAACCAGCTGACCTACACGAGTAATCTTAAAGGCCGTCTTCTTGATCGTCTCACAAAGCACCTCAAAATTCTCTCCCCGCACTTTTTCCAGCGCATTTTTTACAACACCCGGGCCGCTGACGCCCACATTAATTACCGCATCCGCTTCCGTTACGCCATGGAAAGCGCCAGCCATAAACGGATTATCATCCGGCGCATTACAAAATACCACCAGCTTCGCGCAGCCCAGGGAATCACGATCCTGGGTTTCCCTGGCAGTTTCAAGCACCATCTCACCCATTAATTTCACGGCATCCATGTTAATGCCAGTCTTAGTGGAACCCAGATTAACGGAACTGCATACCCGCTCCGTCACGGATAATGCCCGGGGAATGGACTGAATCAACAGTTCATCGGCCTTTGTCATACCCTTTGCCACCAGCGCCGAATAGCCGCCGATAAAGTTTACCCCCACTTCCTTGGCAGCACGGTCCAGCGTCCGGGCAATCGTTACAAAATCTTCCGGTGTCTTACAGGCCGCTCCGCCCACAAGTGCCACAGGCGTCACCGAGATTCGTTTATTGACAATGGGAATCCCATATTCCCTGGAAATTTCTTCACCAGTCTTTACCAGATCCTTTGCAAAGATAGTAATCTTTTCATATACTTTTCGATTTACTTCCTCCAAATTTGCATCGATACAATCCAGCAGGCTGATTCCCAGCGTGATCGTACGCACATCCAGATTCTCCTGCTCGATCATTTTATTGGTTTCATTTACCTCAAAAATGTTAATCATAATCTTCCTCCATCGATCCTGCCCTGTATATGATATCGCAGTTAGATTCTATGCATTTTATTAAAGATATCCTCATGCTGGCAATGGATCGTTACGCCGATCTCATCTCCCAGCCTATTCAGTTCTTCCGCAATATCACCGATTCCTTTTTCACATTTCGAAGGATCCGTAATCATCATCATATTGAAAAAGCCATCCACAATGGTCTGGGAAATATCCAAAATATTGATCTGGTTATCTGCCAGATAACTGCACACTCTGGCAATGATTCCTACTGTATCTTTTCCTACTACGGTAATAATTGTTTTCTTCATCCTTTTTCTCCTTTATAACTCTACCAGTTCTGACCGCTGATCCCGATGGGCCACGGCAATCCGAAAATCCTTTGCCTTATAGGGATTATCTCCCATGGTAATCTCAGAGCACACCGTCTCATAAGCCAGTGCCTCATAATTATTTTCTTTACTCAGATGTCCGAGAAATACGGCCTTCATATTATCGTGAAGCAGCTGACACAAAAGCTGGCCCGCAGATTCATTGGACAAATGACCTTCCCTGCCCAAAATACGCTGCTTTAAATAATAAGGATAACGTCCCACCTGCAGCATATTGACATCGTGGTTCGCTTCCAAAAGCAATGCATCCATCCCCCTTAGATGCTCCACAATGTAGGTATCATAAAAACCCATATCGGTAGCAATACCGACCTGTTTCGTTCCCTCTTTGATGGTAAATCCCACCGGCTCCGCCGCATCATGGGAAATATGAAACGGCTGTACGGATAAACTTCCCACCTTCAATTCTTCGTCAGCATGGATTTCCCGGAAAATCCCCTCCGGCATCCGCCCAAGGCTTCCGGACGCCTCCATGGCGCGAATGGTACCAGGGGTAGCATAAATCGGCACCTGACACTTTCGTGCCAGCACACCCAGTCCCCGGATGTGGTCCGAATGCTCATGGGTTACCAAAATCCCATCCAATTCCCTGGAAGTCAGTTCCAGGTCATTCAGGCCTTCTTCCACCTTTTTACCGCTGATTCCCACGTCCACCAGTAGATTTGTAGTGTCACTCCCCACATAAATACAGTTTCCGCTGCTTCCACTGGCGATACTACATAGTCTCATATGATTGCATCCTTTGTCTGATTTGTTCTTTTGTCTGTTGGAAATCCCCACCATTATCAATTACCACATCACAATGTTCTCGAAAGACCTGCTCAGGAAGCTGACTGGCAAATATCTGGCTGATCTTTTCCTTAGAATAGCCCCGGCTTTTTAAAAGGCGCTCTCTGCGAATTTCCTCACCTGCATAAATATACCACAATTCGTCACAAATTTCATCATATTTATCTTCAATTAATAAAGCTGCTTCTATCACAAAATATTTTGTCCGGTCCTGTCTCTCTCTGGCAATCTGGTTTCTGATTTCCGTTTTGACCGCCGGATGGACAATTGCATTTAATTGCTCCCGAAGCTGCGGTTTCCCAAAAATCTCACCCGCGATCTTTTGCCGGTCCAGAGTCTTATCTTCCCGGACCACCTCCGGACCAAATAATTGTACAATAGCCGGATAACATATTCCCTCCGGTTCCATAACCTGATGTCCCACTTCATCCGCCTTGACAATCACGGCCCATCCCATATGCTCTATATAATCCAAAACCTGACTTTTTCCGGCGCCTACACCGCCGGTAATTCCTATCACTTTCATCTACTTCGCCTCGTACCAGTTTTCTCCCGTATGCATATCCACTTCCAGCGGTACCAGTAAATCAGCTGCCCCTTTCATCTCCCGTTCCAAAATGGCAGATACTTCTTCTACTTCATCAAGGGCCGTTTCAATCAAAAGTTCATCGTGCACCTGCAAAATCAGACGGGATTTCAGATTCCCCTGGCGAAGGGCGCGGTTTACCCGAATCATAGCTATTTTAATAATATCCGCCGCCGTTCCCTGTATCGGTGAATTCATGGCAATCCGCTCACCGAAGGAGCGCTGCATAAAGTTGCTGGAAGAAAGCTCGGGTACCGGCCGCTTCCGCCCAAACATAGTCGTCACATAGCCATCCCGTTTCGCCTTTGCCACCTCGCCGTTTAAATACGACCGGATGCCGGGATAGGTACAAAAATACTGTTCAATATATTCCGCCGCTTCCTTACGGCTGATACTCAAATCCTGGCTCAGTCCAAAGGAACTGATGCCATAGACAATACCGAAATTCACCGCCTTGGCATTTCTTCTCTGCAGAGGTGTCACCTCATCAAAAGGAATTCCAAATACCTGGGAGGCCGTAATCCGGTGGATATCCTGCTTTTCCTGATACGCCTGTATCAGTTTTTCATCCCCGGACATATGAGCCAGCACCCGAAGTTCGATCTGGGAATAATCGGCGTCTAAAAACAGATAACCTTCCTTTGGCACAAATACTTTCCGAATCAGACGCCCCAACTCCATACGGATAGGAATATTCTGCAGATTCGGCTCCGTACTGCTGATCCGTCCCGTAGCCGTAATCGTCTGGTTAAAAGTGGAACGAATCCGTCCGTCAGCCTCAATGAAAGCTGCCAGTCCGTCCGCATACGTAGATTTCAGCTTCGTAAGCTGCCGGTACTCTAAAATATCCGCCACAAACGGATACTCCGGCGCCAGCTTATCCAGAACATCCGCCGCCGTCGAATAACCGGTTTTCGTCTTTTTTCCGCCAGGCATACCCATCTTTTCAAATAAGATCACTCCAAGCTGCTTCGGAGAATTAATATTAAACGTCTCCTGGGCCTGCTGGTAAATCTTGGATTCCAGCTCCTGAATGCGCACTTTCAGCGCATCACCATATACTTTCAGTTCCTCCGCTTTTACAAGAATGCCCTCTTTTTCCATATCATCCAGCGTAAACACCAGCGGCATCTCCACCTGCTCGAATAACTGGAGCATTCCTTCCTCTGACAGCGCCTGCTTCATTGGCTTTTGTACCATACAGGCCACATACGCCTCGTAACCTGCAAGCCTAGAAGCCATTGTTACCGGAGCCTGAGACCATTTTATCTTTTTATTCCCTTCCAGAATTTCTTCTTTCGACGGTAAGGACAGTTCCAGATAATCTCTGGCCATATCATCATACAAATAACTGCTTTTCAGCGGATTTAACAGATACGCGGCAATCCCCATATCAAAGATGCCGGGACGGGGCTCCATTTCCACTTTCTTTCGCACTGCTTTTACATCCGGCATGCCCAATGCATGATTTTGCGCGCAGAGCTTCTCCAAACTTCCCTCCAGATAAGATTCCGTAAGAAATCCTTCCACCGGAAAATAGTAGATTTCCTCCCCGCCAAAATAAAGTCCCACGCCAACCAGCGTCTTGCCATCCTCAACGAGAGAGACGCCGCAGACTTCGGCTTCCATAGCCTGCTGCCAGAGATCCTCTGCCAAAACCAGATCTTCCGCCACCTTTATTTCCGGAACCTTCCAAACCGCATCCTTTACGGAAGTAAAGCGGCCCAATAAATTCTTAAACTCTAACCGTTTAAACCAGTCATAGGCAGATTCCGTATACAAAATACCAATACGGGCCGCATCAAAATCCAATTCAACGGGACTATCCGTACAGATTGTGGCCAGTTTTTTACTTAATACCGCCAGATCAAAGTGCTCCCGCAGGGACTCCTTCGCCTTATTGGGTTTAATTTCTTCCAGATGATCATGGGCATTCTCAATGGATCCATAGGCGGCAATGATCTTCGCTGCCGTTTTCTCCCCCACACCGGGAATGCCGGGAATATTATCCGCCGTATCCCCCATCAGAGCCTTCAATTCGATAATCTGCCGAGGCGTCACCTGATAATGCTCCAGTACGTCTGCCCTGTGATAATCTTCGATAATTGTCTTACCGCCTTTTGTCTTCGGAATCCGAATCAGCACATGATCGGTAGCAAGCTGCAAAAGATCCCGGTCGCCAGATACGATCGTTACTTCCATTCCCTGCATTTCTGCTTTTTTAGCCAGCGTACCGAGAATATCGTCGGCCTCATACCCTTCTTTCGTAATCACCGGAATCTCCATGGATGCCAGTACATCCTTCATCACCGGCACCTGCCGGCGCAATTCCTCCGGCATAGCCTTTCTCGTGCCTTTATATTCATCAAACATCTGATGCCGGAACGTCGGTGCGTGAAGATCAAAGGCCACCGCCAGATATTGGGGCTTTTCTTCCTCCAAAATTCTGTTCATGATATTAATAAAACCGTATACCGCATTGGTAGGAAGCCCTTCCGAGTTTGTCAGCGGCGGAAGCCCGTAAAATGCACGGTTTAAGATACTGTGGCCATCAATCAATACTAATTTATCACTCATTTTCTGCTCATTCCTTTTTCTATAAGATCGGCAATTCCATCAAGCCAAAATACACCAGCAATCCAAGAACCAGCGCCAAAAGCAGCAGCTCTCCGCCAATCAGCACCACACTGCTCAGCCGGTGATATCTTCGGATCTTCGTCTCTTTCTTTTCCAGATCCATTTTTAACATCTTTGGTATATTATAAGCTTCCGTCCGGTCTTCCTCCAGATAACGAATCCCTTCGGAAATCGTATAATGCATTTCCAACTCATCATAACAGGAAGGACAGTTCTTAACGTGTTCAATAAACTTCTCCAGTTCACGCCGGTTCAATTCCCCGTTAATATACGCATCGATTTCCGACAATGCCGTCTCACATTTCATCATCCTGCTCTTCCTCTTTTGCCCAATTAAATGCATACGTCACCGCCTTCTTCCATCCCCGCACACAGCGGTCACGATATTCGGGCGCGATCTGCGGGGTGAAAATTTTATCAATAGACCAGTTAGAACGTACAGCTTCCTTATCCGGCCAGTAGCCCACAGCCAGTCCCGCAAGATAGGCCGCTCCCATGGCCGTCGTCTCCACACAGGAAGGACGCAGTACCTGAGACTGAATCATATCCGCCTGCCTTTGCATCAGGAAATTATTGGCGCTGGCTCCTCCGTCTACCTTCAGCGCGCTCAGCGGAATGCCGGAATCTGCTTCCATGGCCCGGATCACATCCAATGCCTGGTAGGCAATGGATTCCAATGTTGCCCGGATAATATGATATTTATTAACGCCACGGGTCAGACCAACAATCGTCCCTCTCGCGTATTGATCCCAATAAGGCGCGCCCAGTCCCGTAAAAGCCGGTACCACATAGCAGCCGTTGGTATCCTTTACCTTGGAAGCCATATATTCCGAATCCATGGCCGAATCAATCAGACGCATCTCATCCCGCAGCCACTGCACAGCGGCTCCGGCCACAAAAATAGAACCTTCCAGCGCGTAATTTACTTTTCCGTCGATTCCCCAGGCAATCGTTGTTACCAGACCATTTTTGGAAAATACTGGCTTATGACCGGTATTCATCAAAAGAAAACAGCCCGTTCCATAAGTATTCTTTACTTCTCCCGGGTTAAAACAGGTCTGCCCGAACAACGCAGACTGCTGGTCGCCGGCCGCCCCGGCGATGGGAATCTCTCCGCCGAAATAAGAGGCGTCAGCCATACCATAAACGCAGCTGGAGGGCATAGGCTTCGGCAGCATGCACCGGGGAATCTCCAGTTCCTGCAAAATATCATCATCCCAGTCCAGGGTATTAATATTGAATAACAGCGTACGGGAAGCATTGGAATAATCGGTTACATGAACGGCACCTTTTGTCAGCTTCCAAATCAGCCAGGTCTCCACGGTTCCAAATAACAATTCTCCCCGTTCAGCCCGTTCTCTTGCACCCTCTACATGATCCAAAAGCCATTTTACCTTTGTTCCGGCAAAATACGCATCGATAATCAAACCGGTTTTCTTTCTGTAGAGTTCCGTCAGGCCTTTCGCTTTCAGCCCGTCACAATATTCGGAGGTTCTCCGGCATTGCCAGACGATAGCATGGTAAATAGGTTCTCCGGTCACTTTATCCCAGACGATAGCCGTCTCTCTCTGATTGGTAATACCAATCGCCGCTATATCCTCCGCCACAGCCCCAATCTTTGACATGGCTTCCACTGCCACACCAAGCTGTGTTGACCAAATCTCATTCGCATCATGTTCAACCCATCCAGGCTTCGGAAAATACTGTGTAAACTCCTTCTGTGCCACACTGCACATTTCCCCTTTTTCATTAAACAAGATACACCGGTTACTGGTTGTCCCTGCATCCAACGCCATCACATATTTTGCCATACTATTTCCTCCTATTTAACCGCCAAACTCCTCTTGCCTGAAGCTGATCTTATCATATCATTCTAATTGGTTCTAAGTATACCGAAAAACGTACCTAAAATCAATGTCTATACAAACTTCCTACGAATTCACATAATTTTAGCACAATTTTTTTATATTTTTTGCACAAATCACTACCATTTTTTCCATATTTGTAGTAAAATTATCACAAAGCTTTAATGTCGTTCATTTCGGCGTTAGGTAATAATATTAAAGAATAGGGGATTTCATATGGCAAAAGAAATGATAGCAATGCTCCTTGCCGGTGGACAGGGTTCACGTCTTTATGCACTGACCCAAAATCTGGCAAAACCCGCAGTTCCCTTCGGTGGAAAATATCGAATCATTGACTTTCCGCTTTCTAACTGCGTAAATTCCGGTATTGATACAGTTGGTGTTCTGACCCAGTATCAGCCACTTATTCTAAATGAATACATTGGAAATGGACAGCCCTGGGACCTTGACCGTCTCCATGGCGGTGTTCATGTACTCCCTCCGTATCAGCAGGCTTCCGGTTCTGACTGGTACAAAGGTACCGCAAACGCGATCTACCAGAACATATCTTTCATTGAACGTTATGATCCGCAGTACGTTATTATCCTCTCTGGTGACCAGATTTGTAAGCAGGATTACAGCGATTTCCTTCGTTTCCATAAGGAAAAAGGCGCGGAATTCAGCGTAGCCGTAATGGAAGTGCCGTGGGATGAAGCCGGACGTTTCGGTCTGATGGTTACAGATGAAACAGATAAAATTACCGCATTCCAGGAAAAACCAAAGAATCCAAAATCCAACCTGGCTTCCATGGGTATCTATATCTTCAACTGGGATATTCTGAAATCTTATCTGACTGAAGATGAAGCAGATCCGAATTCCGAAAATGATTTTGGTAACAACATTATTCCAAATCTGCTTCGTGACAACAGAACCATGTATGCTTACCGTTTCAAAGGTTACTGGAAAGATGTAGGAACCATCTCCTCTTTGTGGGAAGCAAATATGGAAGTTCTGGATCCTACCCACAGCGGCATTAATCTGTTTGACGACAACTGGAAAATTTACAGCCGAAACAGCGGTATGACCGGTCACAAAATCGGCGCTCATGCGATTGTAGAAAATTCTATGATTACCGATGGCTGCCGCATCAATGGTACTGTTAAACATTCCATCCTCTTTGCCGGTGTACAGGTTGAAGAAGGTGCTGTAGTAGAAGATGCTGTTATTATGGGCGGAAGCATCATCAAAGCTGACGCTGTTGTAAAACACTGTATTATCGCGGAAAATGTAATCATTGGCGAAAATGCTGTTGTAGGAGCTATGCCAACCGAGACAGAAAAAGGTGTTGCAACCGTTGGTTCCGGCGTTTATATCGGAGATGGCGCGAAGATTGGTCCAAACGCTATGATCAGATCAAATGTAAAGGATGGTGACGAACAATGATAAACTCTAACGCAGATGCCCTGGGCATTATTTTCCCAAATACTTACGATGACCTGGTTCCTGAGTTGGTAAGTCTTCGTCTGATGGCTTCTATTCCATTCGCCGGACGTTATCGTTTGATTGATTTTGTATTATCCAGCATGGTAAATTCCGGTATCGACAATGTGTCCGTACTGGTACGTAACAATTATTACTCTCTTCTGGATCATCTGGGATCCGGACGTGAATGGGATTTGACCCGCAAAAACGGCGGTTTGAATATCGTTCCTCCTTACGCAGAAAAATCCAGCAAAGTTTACACCGGACGTATTGAAGCGCTGGCAAATATTCTGAGTTTTCTGAGAAAACAGACGGAAAAATATGTCATTATGTCTGACTGCAACATCGTAGCAAACTTTGACTTCTCCGCTATTTTGGCAGCACATATTGCTTCTGGCGCCGACGTAACCGTTGCTTACACAGAAGAAGAACTTCCTGTTATTCCTCAGACACAGAATCCTACCGCAAAAGGATTGTTCTACTCCCTGCAGATTGAAGACGGACGTGTAACCAAGATAAAAATCAATCCGCAGGATCCCGGAAAGCAGAACTTCTCCATGAATATCTACGTGATCGACAGAGAACTTTTGATCGATCAGATCAACACTGCATTTGTTCGCGGACAGATTTATTTCGAACGTGATTTACTGGCTCCGAACCTGCAGAAACTGAATGTACGTGCTTATAAATATGAAAATTATTATGCTCGTATTCTTAATATGAAGAGTTACTTCGATGAGAACATGAAGCTTCTGGATGATAAAAACCTGGATGCACTCTTCTCCCCGAATCCTATCTATACCAAGATTCGTGACGATAACCCGACCCGTTACATCACCGGCTGTAAAGTTAAAAACACCATGGCTGCTGATGGCTGCGTTATCGAAGGTGAAGTTGAGAATTCCGTTCTCTTCCGTGGCGTAAAAATTGCAAAAGGCGCTAAAATTAAGAACTGTGTTCTTATGCAGGATACCGTCGTAGAAGAAGGCGCAAATCTGGAATATGTAATTTCCGATAAGAATGCGCTCATCACTGCCGGTAAATCTCTGAAGGGAACCGATACCATGCAGGTATTTATCGATAAACACGCAGTTGTATAAAGACACTGCACGACAGAGGAAAAAACAACATATTTCTTTATGTTGTTCGTTTCATAAAACTATCTCATAAGATACGATTCTTCCTTTTAATTCTAGTTTAATTAATAAATAGATGCTGATTCCTATGAGATAAAGGAACAGGTTCTAGGATGTTTCATCCAGAGCCTGTTCCTATTTTTATATCTACTATTTTCTTGTCCTTTTATGCGCCTGTTGTTATTGCTGTTATTTTTTGTTACCGTTTCTATTCGGGTCTGCCCACATATTTGGAATAGATGTAGCCCAGATATTTTCCGGCAATCTTAATTTCATACCAGGTGCCTGACATTCCCAACACATCAAATAAATTTCCTTTATCCAGCCGGGGCCAATCGTTCATCAATCCATATTCCGTCCCCGGACCAGTACGGACATTGACGTCATCCCCGGTACAACTGCCGACCCAGGGATATGTGGTTCGGGAATATACCGCTACTCCATCTTCATCATACACTGTATACTCTGCGGGGCAAGCCGCTTTCGCATTGTTCAAATCCAAATAAGCACCCACCTGACTTTCTTCATCCGCCCAGGATCTGCGAATCCGGTACCATGTCCCGGCGCCGCCCGATTCTGCGCCAAGCTTACTTTTAAATTCTTCCCAGGTCCATGAGGTTTTATAAGCATTATTATGGACATACGGAGCCGGACAGGTTTTATTTACAATATCCGAATGTCTGAGGACATTCTCTATGGGAATATTCAAATCCTTCATCAGTTTTTGTACCAGCCAGACACAGGCAAGTTGTGTCTCCTCTGTAAAATACCACTTTAAATCCTCCGCGTTCTGACTATTCCCGTCGCATTTACAACAAAGTTCAATTCCTATGGTGTTACTATTTCTCGCTTTCGGATGCTTCTGGGTATAATAACCGCCTGTTCCAACTTGCCACAAAATAGCATCTAAAGAGGCAGCCTGATAAATCGTGCCATCCCAATAAATATAGAAATGCGTCCCATATCCGCCGGAATCTACTTTATTATTCTGACCTACAATGCCCAAATAATGAATCGCAATATACTGCTTTGCATTCCCCCATTGGGGAACGTACTTATCATCTATTACATTTTTAATACTATAACTCATCAGCAATTACCTGCTATTTTACATCATCATTTTAATGTATGCAAAAAATTGTGAAATTTTCTTGTATTTTATTATGAAAATGATATAATGGTTTTGTACGCAGATATGGTTCATTGGTAGAACGCCAGCTTCCCAAGCTGGAAAGGCGGGTTCGATTCCCGTTATCTGCTTACTCTTCATCATATGATACTATCCTTATGGGGCATTAGCGCAGTTGGGAGCGCGTCACACTGGCAGTGTGAAGGTCACGGGTTCGAGTCCCGTATGCTCCATTTCATACAAAATCCGAACACTTAACGTTCGGATTTTTTGTTCTCTGCAGCACCGCCCGGGCGCATTTCCGCCGTGTTGTCAATTTCTTCCATTTTTCCTGTTTGATCTAAAGCGCAGGCATACTGGAACATAATTGCTTTTTCTGCAATGGCAATATATAATGATATTCAGGCAAAAGGATAAGAATGAAATTTAAAATAGGGGGACGGCAATGATTTTTCAGATAACGGGAATCACCATTTTATTAATATTTTACGGATGCTATTTTATTAAGATGATCACACAGCACCGGAAAGGCATAGAAACCAATCAAATGGGCAAAGGAAAAACCGGCTTTGTAAAATTTATAGAAACTACAATGAAAATTGCAACCTTCCTTGTACCTGTGGCTGAAATCGTAAGCATCCTTATGGATACGAGTCTTCTTCCACTTCCTTTGAGAATTATTGGTATTTGCGTGGGTTTTATTGGTACCGGCATATTTGTGATTTCCGTTATTACTATGCAAGACAGTTGGCGGGCTGGTGTATCAAAAACGGATAAAACAGAACTCGTAACAAAGGGCATATATCAGATCAGCCGCAATCCGGCCTTCTTAGGGTTTGATCTTGTCTATATTGGAATAACATTACTATTCTTTAATTGGATCCTTTACGTGATTTCCATTTTCGCCATACTTATGCTGCATTTACAAATCGTGAATGTCGAAGAAGATTTTTTGCTGGAATCATTTGGAGATGATTACTTAAATTACAGAAAAAAAGTTTGCCGTTATATTGGAAGGAAACGATAACTTCCAATTTCGATTATGGAATATTCAAAAGACGGCTTTCCATTTTCATTATGGAAAAATTCCAATGATAACTTCCAATTTTCATTATCGAATAATTCTTATCATTTTGCACATCCTATTTTTGAAAGGATGGTGTCTTATGAATAACAGAACTGAAACCACAGATAGCAGCAAAATTATATCCCGTTACGATGATGATAATATTCCTGAGATAGATTTGCCGGGCCAAAGAGATACCGTAGAACCAGTAAAACCAGTAGAACCATTGCCGGAATACACCCGGCCCAGAAAAGACGGCCCCGGAGGTGAAGACAATGATGAAGAATGAGGAATATCCCATCGGTTTTACCATGGAACTGGCCCAGCATTCGGATACCCTAAATCGTTTTTCCCAATTATCTGAACAGGAACAACACGCTATAATAGATGGGGCCCGTAATGTAACTTCCCGCAATGAAATGCGTAACTATGTGGAATCTATCTTTAAGTGACTTTTCTTAATATTTTTTCAGTAAAGGAGCCGTTGCAAAATAGATGAATGAATCATCTATGGAACAACGACTCCTTTTCTATTTCATTAGGAAATTACTCCATTCTAAGCACAATACGGTTCCCAATGAAACAAAATAAGCGCTCCGCGCAGCAGGATTCTTTTTTATAGAAGGGAACACAATTACAACACAGAAAGATTCAGATACATAAGACGCAGCGTTTCAGAAAAGTATAAAAACTTTTCTGAAAGCTATTGACTCTAACGTTGTGTCATAGTTTACAATGAGGCTACACGGGAGGGAATCACTATGCGAAAAGTAAATGAGGTTAGTAAAATTACGGGGGTTAGTGTGCGCACACTACATCACTATGACGCAATCGGTCTTTTGAAACCCACAAAAGTGACCGAAGCAGGCTATCGAATGTATGACGATACAGCGATCAGCCGTTTACAAAGTATTTTACTGTTTCGTGAATTACAGTTTCCCCTGAAAGAAATCAAAGCGATTCTTGACAATCCTGATTTTGACCCTATGGAAGCGCTAACCCAGCAAATAGAGTTGTTGGAATTACAGTATAAACGTATAGGGGAACTCATATCCTTTGCCCGTGAAATCAAAGTCAAAGGAGTTGCCACAATGGATTTTGAAGTTTTTGACAAGAGTGAAATCGAACAGTACAAAGCAGAAGCCAGAGCAAAATGGGGCGAGACACAGGCATATAACGAATTTGAGCAAAGGGCAGCGAAACAATCTGATCGAAAACGGGATGAAATTGCCGATCAAATAATGACCATATTTGCTGAAATCGGAGCTCTTCGCCGCCTATCTCCATCTGCAAGTGAAGTACAGGAAAAAATAGCCTCTTTGCAGAAGTTTATCTCAAACAACTATTATTCATGCACGGATGAAATACTTCACAGCTTAGGCCAGATGTATGTAGATGATCAACGTTTTAAGAATACTATTGACAAAGCAGGAGGGAACGGTACTGCTGAATTTGTCAGACAGGCCATTTCTGTATACTGTACTCATTAAGCGGTATTAATTTATCATTGCTGCATAGAAGCGAGCGGCAAGCCGCCTGAACACAGGCAAGGGCAGGAGAAAATCTAACTCCTGCCCATATACACATTCGATTTAATTACCAGCATAAAAAAACCTGTAAACGCAACGTCTACAGGCTTTTCACTTACCAGGGGATGAGGGATTCGAACCCCCATCGACGG
>CAYRTA010000023.1:0-26503 GCA_964427045.1 uncultured Hoministercoradaptatus sp.
ATTTCCGAGAAGATTATGAAGAAACTGAAGGCCGGAAATTGTTACCCGTGCATGGGCTGCCGTTCTTTCCTGACCGTATATGAGGATGAGGAAACGAAGAAACCGAAGTTTTACGGCCGCTTTAATCAGGGTGTGGTTACGCTGAATCTGGTGGATGTGGCATGTTCTTCCCATCAGGATATGGATAAGTTCTGGGAGATCATGGACCAGCGTCTGGAGTTGTGTCACCGGGCTTTGATGTGCCGTCATAACCGTTTGAAGGGTACGCTTTCTGATGTGGCCCCGATTCTCTGGCAAAACGGTGCGCTTGCCAGACTGAAAAAGGGTGAGAAGATTGATAAGCTGTTATACAACGGTTATTCTACTATTTCTCTTGGATATGCGGGATTATGTGAATGTGTCCGTTATATGACCGGAAAGTCCCATACGGATCCGGAAGCGACGCCATTTGCTCTGCAGGTTATGCGGTATTTGAATGACGCCTGCAGGAAATGGAGAGAAGAGTCTCATATTGATTTCAGCCTGTATGGAACGCCGCTGGAATCTACTACCTATAAATTCGCGAAATGTTTGCAGGACCGTTTTGGCATCATTCCGGAGGTTACGGATAAGAATTATATTACCAACAGTTACCATATCCATGTGACGGAAGAGATCAATGCGTTTGATAAGCTGACTTTTGAAGCACAGTTCCAGGAATTGTCGCCAGGCGGCGCCATCAGCTATGTGGAAGTGCCGAATATGCAGGATAATATTGAGGCAGTGCTGGCTGTAATGCAGCATATTTATGAACATATCATGTACGCGGAATTGAATACCAAGAGCGATTACTGCCAGGTATGCGGTTACGACGGAGAGATTCGGATTATTGAGGACGCTCACAACAAGTTGATCTGGGAATGTCCGAAATGTAAGAATCATGACCAGACGAAGATGAATGTAGCCAGAAGAACCTGCGGTTATATTGGCACACAGTTTTGGAATCAGGGAAGAACCCAGGAGATCAAAGAGCGGGTGCTTCATCTGTAAATGCCATATCCGCGCCCGGCATCACAGCGTCATTTCCATATGAGGCTTGCATTTAGGGGGCTTGAACGATGAAATATGCGGCAATTAAATATTACGATATTGCAAATGGGCTGGGAGTAAGAACCAGCCTCTTTGTTTCCGGGTGTACGCACCGCTGCAAAGGGTGTTTTAACGAAGTAGCCTGGGATTTTACTTACGGAGAAGACTTTACGGAGGAGACCATAGAGACTATTCTGCATTCGCTGGAGCCTGGTTACGTGAAAGGGTTATCTCTTCTTGGGGGAGAACCGATGGAGCCGGTCAATCAGCGGGCGCTTGTTAAACTGGCACGATGCATGAAAGAGCAATATCCCCAAAAGGATATCTGGTGCTATTCGGGATATATTTATGAGACGGATATTCTGAATCCCCAGGGGCGGGCTCACTGTGAGGTTACGGATGAATTGTTATCCTATATTGATGTGCTGGTAGACGGAGAGTTTGTGGAAGATCTTTACGATATCAGTCTTAAATTTCGGGGAAGCAGTAACCAGCGGGTGCTTCAGATTCATGAGGATGGCTGCCCGGAACTGTATCCGCTGGAAACAGAAACAAAACAATAAAAGAACAGGAAAGAATCCGCAAAATGCAATGCTTAAGACGCTTGTATTCTGCGGATTCTTTTTAGCCCTTTATTCTCCTTCTAACATGGATTCAAAGCATTCGGAAACAATTTCATATTCTTCATCGTCTTCGATGTCCAAAAGTTCACAATCTTCGCCTTCGCCTTCGATGTAGCCGTAGAGATAGATTTCTGCGTCATCATCTACGCTGCCGTCAGGATTCATGGGCAGCAGGGCCACATATTGTCCGTCATTCACGTGAAAAACAGAAATGACCAGGCAGTCTAAGACACCGCCTTCTTCTAATTCCAGGGTGATAATGTCCAGATCCTGGTATCTGGGATCTTTCGGTTCGACCATAGTGGTTTCTACTCCTTTCCGGGACAGTTGGCGCTGCAATGCGTGATAAGCCCCCCTTTTGATTTCCTATTTACACTTATCCGCGTCAGCATGATACAACTTCATCTTACAGAATATAAAATTCCTGACCTCCAGTCAAGAGATTCTTGATTCGATTAGCACTTTATGGTATCTTTATTATATATGGACCAAACTATTTTGAAACTATTTTGCGTATAGGAGGGAATGACTATGTCAAGTAAGGTTTCATTTGATTATTCTAAGACTGCCGGATTTATCGGCGCTCATGAAGTAGAAACCATGAAGGGTATTGTAGAAGCGGCAAAAGAAAAACTGCTTTCCAGAAATGGAGAGGGAAATGATTTTCTTGGATGGATTGACCTTCCGGTAGATTATGACAAAGAAGAGTTTGCAAGAATCAAGAAGGCCGCGGCAAAGATTCAGAGTGATTCGGAAGTTTTGCTGGTAATCGGAATTGGCGGCTCTTATTTGGGCGCCCGTGCCGCAATCGATTTCCTGAATAATGGATTTTACAATGAAGTAACTGCAAAAACCAAAAAATATCCGGAGATTTATTACGTGGGCAACAGTCTCAGCGGTTCTTATCTGAAAGCCATTATGGATATTGTTGGAGATAGAGATTTTTCCATTAATATCATTTCCAAATCTGGTACTACGACGGAGCCGGCTATTGCATTCCGCGTATTTAAGAACCTGATTGAAAAGAAATATGGAAAAGAAGAAGCGGCAAAGAGAATTTATGCGACCACCGACAAGGCTCGCGGAGCATTGAAGAAACTGGCTACGGAAGAAGGTTACGAGACCTTTGTCGTGCCGGATGACGTAGGCGGACGTTTCTCTGTATTGACGGCCGTAGGTCTCCTGCCAATCGCCGTTGCAGGAGCAGATTTGGACCAGCTGATGGCAGGCGCCGTTTCCGGACGTGATCTGGCAATCAATGCGCCTTTTGAGGAAAATGATGCGCTGAAATATGCAGCTATCCGCAACATCCTTCTGCGCAAGGGAAAAGTGATGGAAATTCTGGCAAACTATGAGCCGAGTGTTCATTATATTGCTGAGTGGTGGAAGCAGTTATATGGTGAGAGCGAAGGCAAGGATCAGAAAGGTATGATGCCTGCTTCTGTTGATCTGACCACCGACCTTCATTCTCTGGGACAGTTCATTCAGGATGGAGCCCGGATTATGCTGGAAACCGTACTGTGTGTGGACGAGCCGACCTATGATGTTACCATTCAGGAAGAGCCGACCGATCTGGATGGCCTGAACTATCTTGCCGGAAAGAATATGGATTTCGTAAATAAGAACGCAATGAATGGAACCATTTTGGCTCATACGGATGGCAATGTGCCGAATCTGCTGGTTCATGTTCCGAAGCAGAACGAATTTTATCTGGGACAGCTGTTCTATTTCTTCGAATTTGCATGTGGTGTCAGCGGTTATGTGCTGGGTGTAAACCCATTCAACCAGCCGGGCGTAGAAAGCTATAAGAGCAATATGTTTGCCCTTCTTGGAAAACCGGGATACGAGGCAAAACATGATGAACTGGTAAAACGTCTGTAAAAACGGTATTTCATTTCTGTCATCATCCGGCCGGATGGCCATAAGTCAAACGTGCCAGGATGGCATAAACTTTTCGCAAATGAAAAAACGGAGCCCTGGAAAATTGAATACAGGGCTCCGTATATTTTATTATTTTTTCAATTTCTTTCATTAATATTCCGATGATTCTGATCTGTCTTCATTCCAATCTTATTATATTTTAAGATCCATTTCATTCTATTTTGTGCAGATTCCTGTACGTGATTCCTTTTTTGCTTTAATTTCATATCCAATGTGGAAGGGGGTAATACATTATTTGGCGTCCGAAACGATATCCATAAATAATGGGATAAATAAAAATTATGACTTAAGAAAAATCCTGGAAGAACTTCAAACTGCGGAAGGAATTCCGGAAGGCCTTACAACCGAAGCATAGCTTTGGGATGAAATTTTGAAAAAAGAAGTTTTTCTTATGAGTGATCAGTTACTTCCTTTAATCAAAGAGGTTTATCATAAGGAATATCCGCGGAATGTGTCTGTTAAACCATTGGCTACGGAGTATTCTGTTGACCGTGCGGATACAGGGGCCATTGCTTCTATCCGTGCGGATATCACAGTAATTGTTGCGGACAGGGATATCTATCATTTCGAGTGTCAGACCGAAAAGGATGGTGCCATGATTTTGCGTATGTTGGAATATGATACACATATTGCAATCAGCTATGTCAGGGCAAATACGGAGGATAATTACCAGCTTCAGTTCCCTTATTCGGCGGTGCTTTATCTTCAGTCAAATAGAAAGATACCAGATAATCTGACGGTGCAGATTATATTTCAGGATGGAAGTGTTCATAACTATGTGATTCCGGTTATTAAAGTACAATCTTATACCATGAAACAGATTCGGGATAAACATCTTTGTATACTGATTCCTTTTCTTCCCTTGCGCTTTCGGCCCTTGCTAAAAACCCAAAATCGCCCGGGAAAAGAGGAATTGACGGACTTTCTCCAGCAGATTATAATGATGTTGGAAGAGGAAGTGAAAAATGGTTTTCTTACTAATGCAAATCAGAAATCAATCCTCTCCTTGCTTTATAAAGCGATGATACGTGTCTTTTATAGAGACGAAACACTGTTGAAGGAGGTAGTTGCCATGACAGAACCGATTCTGGAACTGGAATTTGAGAAAATTGCGCGTCTGGAAAAAGAAAATAAAGTTCTGGAACAAGATATTAAGGCGCTTCGGGAAGAAGTTGTGCGGTTGCAGCAGCTTCTGGGGGAAAAGAAGTAAAGTAATTTTGTTTCATGGAATGGCTATGGAGATTGCAATACGAAGGAGCAGCCTGCTTGTCAGAAGCATGGAGGAGGATACCTAAATGGAACATGAGAGAATTGGTGATGCAATACGTCAGTATTTATACGAAAATCAGGATGAAAAATATGCTGTATTTCAACGGAAGCTGATACCGACAGTAGAAGAAGAGACGATTGTTGGCGTCCGTACACCGGTGCTTCGGTCTTATGCAAAAGCGTTATCCAAAAGGTCCGATCTTCAGGAGTTTATGGAAGCGCTGCCGCATGAACGGTTTGAAGAGAACCAGCTGCATGCGTTTCTCATTTCCCTGGAAAAGGATTTTGACGTTTGTATACGAAAGACGCAGGTGTTTTTGCCTTATGTGGATAACTGGGCTACCTGCGATCAGATGTCTCCGAAAATTTTCAGAAAAAACCGCCGGCGCCTGCTTCCCTACATTGATTCCTGGCTTGCTTCCGGTCATACATATACCATCCGATACGGCATTGGTATGCTGATGGAGCATTTTCTGGATGAGGATTTTTCTGTGGATTATTGTGAGAAAGTGGCTCGTGTTTGCTCGAAGGAATATTATGTGAACATGATGATCGCCTGGTATTTTGCCACGGCATTGGCCAAACAACCCCAGGCTGTACTTCCTTATTTCGAAGAATATAGACTGGAACGGTGGACCCACAATAAGGCAATCCAGAAAGCCTGTGAAAGTTATCGTATATCAGCTGAAATGAAGCAATATCTGCGGACACTGAAAGTGACCCCAACATCAATATAAGAGTAAAGAGGAATTTGTGATGTATTATAAGATACCAATTGAGACTTCTGCACGTCATCTTCATTTGTGCAGAGAAGATTTTGACCGGCTTTTTGGAGAGGGCAAAGATTTGACGCCCATGAAAGAATTGAGTCAGCCCGGCCAGTATTTGGCCAAAGAGAGATTGACGGTTGTGGGACCGAAGGGAACTTTTGAAAATGTGGCAATTATTGGGCCGCTGAGAAAAGTGACACAGATGGAAATCAGCGTAACGGATGCCCGGAAGCTTGGTGTGCCGGTGGTTATCCGGCAGTCCGGCGATGTGGAGGGAACGCCGGGTATGACGTTGGTCAGCGAACTGGGGCAGATAGAACTCGACAGAGGCGTAATGGTAGCCCAGCGTCATATTCACATGACGCCGGAACAGGCGATGCGCCTGAAAGTAAAAGACAATGATGAAGTGTTTGTAGTGACGGAAAGTTTTAACCGTTCTTTAATTTATGGTAATGTAATTGTCCGGGTTAATAAAGATTTTCGTTTGGCCATGCATATTGATACGGATGAGGCCAATGCGTTATCCGGCGGAGAAGAGGCTTTTGGAGTCATTCTCAAATTATTTGAAGGCTCTTATAACCTTCATATGTGGGTTGAGGAACTTCTCTGGGGAATCAATCGATAATTGTATGATATAAAAAACGCAGCCACATAAGCATTGGCTGCGTTTTTTATAGATTATGTTACGATGCGAAAAGAAACACAGAGCGATTTCTTTTGCAAATCTTTTGTAAATTTTTGTCCCGGTTAAATCTGCCTGTCAATTGGTTTTTAGCTGCCGGTATGTGTAGATAATAACGATCAACGAAATAACGAAAGTCAGAAGATCGGAAACGGGCATGGAGTAAAGAACGCCGTCCAGTCCCCAGACCATGGGAAGTAACAGGGCAAAACCGACACCGAAGATAACTTCACGGGTCAGGGAGATTAATGTGGAAGCCACTGCTTTTCCGAGGGACTGCAGGAAGATGAAATTACCTTTGTTGATACAGGCGAAAATCATCATGCACAGGTAAATACGGAAGGATTTAACAGCGAATTCCGTATAGTAAACGCTTTCGTTGGAGGCGCCAAAGATACCGATTAACTGTTTTGGAAGGAATTCCACAATCAGGAGAGCAACGGCGCCGAGAACAGCTTCTGCTATCAGCAGGCGGCTATACAGGGCACGGGCGCGGTCGTTTCTCTTTGCGCCGATATTGTAACCGACAACCGGGATACATCCGGCGGCGAGGCCGACAGAGATAGAAATAACAATCTGGAAGAACTTCATAACGATACCAACGACTGCCATAGGAATCTGGGCGTATTCTTCCAGGCCAAACGTAGGATCCAGAGCGCCGTATTTACGGATCATGTTATTAACGGCTGCCATGGATGCCACCAGAGAAATCTGTGACAGGAAACTGGTGATACCCAGAGGCAGGAATTTACGGATCAGAGAACCGTACAGTTTAAAGCTGTCACGCTCCAGACGAACTGCTTTCAGATGGAAGAGGTACCAAATAGAAAGAATAGCAGTCAGAATCTGTCCGAGAATGGTTGCCAAAGCGGCGCCCATCATACCCCATTTGAAACCGAAAATGAAAATCGGGTCAAAGATGATGTTGAAGAAAGCGCCTGCCAATGTGGAGGCCATGGCAAATTTGGGGCTTCCGTCAGAACGGATGATAGGATTTAAAGCCTGTCCAAACATGTAAAATGGAATACCGACGGTAATCCAGAAGAAATATTCTTTTGCCTGTACAAAGGTTTCGTTGTTGACGGTTCCGCCAAACATGGCCAAAATAGGCTCCTGAAATACCAGATAGATAATCGTTAATATGATACTGGCTGCCACGCATAAGACAATGGCGTTTCCGATACTGCGGTGTGCGTTTTTCTGCTGGTTTGCCCCGAGGCTGATGCTGACGAAGGCACAGCAGCCATCACCGATCATAACGGCGATTGCCAGCGCTACGATGGTCAGGGGAAATACGACGGTGTTAGCCGCGTTTCCGTAAGATCCCAGATAGCTGGCGTTTGCGATAAAGATCTGATCGACAATATTATAAAGAGCAGCGACCAGAAGAGAAATAATACAGGGAACCGCATATTTTCGCATGAGTTTCCCTACTGGTTCCGTTTCCAGGAAGGTATTTGATTTTTCTTGGTTCATTTTTTCACACTCCTGTTGTATAAGTTTTATATAATAATGTACAAAAAAAGTGCGTTGACGGATAAGCTGGTCTTACGCCTCCGGCAACTCACTTCGCCACTATTTTGACATAAAAAAATGCAAAATTCAAGAATAAAATTAAAAAAGTATAAAGGAAAAAAACGCCACAGGGTCTGGGATATATGGTATGATGATAAATAAGACGTGTCTGGTAAGATGGAACATTCTGTACAGACCATAAGGATGATTTACCATAACGATATTGTAATAGGAAAGGAGACGGCGCGGTGATACTGATAAAAAACGGAAGAGTCGTAGATCCGGTAACTGGTACCGATGGGCAGTTCGATGTGCTGGTAGATGGAAATCATATTTGTAAAACAGGTCATGACCCGGAATGGGAAAAGCAGGCGGATGAAGTGATCGATGCCGCGGGGCTGGTGGTGGCTCCCGGTCTGGTGGATGTGCATGTGCATTTTCGGGATCCCGGATTTACTTATAAAGAAGATATTATGACTGGCGCGGCAGCGGCAGCCAGAGGAGGATTCACCACGGTGGTATGTATGGCGAATACAAAGCCGGTAGTGGATAATCCCGAAACTCTTGCCTATATCCAGAAAAAAGGAGAAGCAACTGGTATTCATGTGCTGCAGGCGGCAGCCGTGACCAAAGGACTGGCGGGGAAAGAACTGGTTGACATGGAGGAATTGGCCGATTTGGGGGCCGCGGGATTTACCGACGACGGAATTCCCATCATGGATGAAAAAATTTTACGGGAAGCCCTTATCATGGCCCGGAAGCTGGATCTTCCGGTTAGTTTACATGAAGAAGATCCCCTTTTTATCGTGGAGCCCGGCGTACATCAGGGAGAAGTTTCTAAGAAACTTTCTTATGGCGGGGCATCCCGGACGGCGGAGGATATTATGGTAGCCCGGGATTGTATATTGGCTTTGGATACCCAGGCCTCGGTGTGTATCCAGCATATCAGTTCCGGTAATTCCGTGGAACTGGTTCGTACGGCCAGAAGACTGGGAGCGGATGTTCACGCGGAGGCTACGCCCCATCACTTTACCCTGACGGATGAGGCCGTGTTGAAGTATGGAACTATGGCCCGAATGAATCCTCCGGTTCGTACGGAGGCGGACCGGCAGAAGATTATTGAAGGTTTAAAGGATGGTACGATCGATATGATTGTGACCGATCATGCACCACATAGTTCGGAAGAAAAGGCAAAACCACTGGGACAGGCGCCCAGCGGGATCATTGGTTTGGAGACTTCGCTGGGATTGGGTATCCGTTCGTTGGTGGAACCAGGGCATTTGAGTTTGATGCAGCTGTTGGCATGTATGAGTAAAAACCCTGCCCAGTTTTACCGGATGATTCCGGGCAGTATTACGGAAGGCGCGCCGGCGGATTTGGTTATCTTTGGCGAACGGGAATATTGGACGGTGAAATCCTTTGCCTCCAAGGCGTCTAACAGTCCTTTTGTGGGCTGGCAGCTTCCGGGTAAGGTACACTATACTATTTGCGCCGGACAAATCGTTTATCGTGGATAAATATAAAATAAGAAGGAAAACGTTTAGGATATGAATAAGATACTGATTGTAGAAGATGAGGAAGCCATAGCGAATTTGATCCGTCTGAATCTGGCCAGAGCCGGATACCAGTGTGAGGTGGCTTCCGACGGGGAGATGGCGGCGGATGCCATTGAGCAGAACAGCTATGACCTGATACTGTTAGACATTATGCTTCCTAAAATGGATGGTTTTGAGGTGCTGGAATATGCCAAGTCTGTGGAGATTCCGGTCATTTTTCTGACCGCCATGGGAGAGACACAGCAAAAAGTGAAGGGGCTTCGGCTGGGGGCAGAGGATTACATCGTAAAGCCTTTTGAAATTGCGGAACTTCTGGCAAGAGTGGAAACGGTTTTGCGCCGCTATCATAAGACGGCCACCAATATTAAAGTATTGGATTTGGATATTGATATGGATTCCCGCATCGTCAAAAAAGCCGGCAGACCGGTAGACTTAACCATGAAAGAGTATGAACTGCTGCTTTTGTTATTACGCAATAAAAACAGAGCCCTGTACCGGGAGACCATCTACGAAAATGTATGGGGCGGGGAATATCCGGGGACAGGCAGGACAGTAGATCTTCACATCCAGAGGTTAAAGAAGAAGCTGGGACTGGAAGATCATATTGTGGCTGTTTATAAGGTGGGATATCGGCTGGTGCTGCCCTAGTGAAGATTTGGTAAGGAGGATGCCATGCGGCTTTCCTGGAAATTATTTTTTATCATTACACCATTATTTATTCTGTTTCTGACCGTATTTGGAACATGGATGATACAGGATGGCTTCCAAAGCAGCCTGGAAAAGGAAGTGGATCGCTGTACGATTGAAAATCAGATGTTTGAAACTTCCTATGAACTGGTACGTCATGGGCTTTCGGAGGAACAGCTTGCGGGTACGGCGGAACGTATGCTGGTGGAAACCTTTCATAGAGTCAATTCCGTAGATGAGGGATGCGCCCGTATTTACGATAAAAATATGCAGGTGCTGTATGAAGATAATGAACTGCGTATTGATCATGATATCAAAGAACAGCTGGAAGAAGAAGAGGCGGGAAATACCGGCTGGAAAATTGCCAGGCAGGGCGAGCAATATTATGTGGTCGTTTTGGGAAAGGGGCCGGATGACCGTTGGATTGAAACCATACAGAATATAACCGGCATTTTCCAGGACCGGCAATCCCGCTACACCACTTACCGGATTAGTATGCTGGCAGTTTCATTCCTGGTAGGCTGTCTGATTTTTCTGGTCCTTTTGGTGGTCATGCGCAATACGCAGAAGCTGTCCAGAGCCACCAGACAATTTGCCCGGGGAAAGTACGATGCCAAGGTGAAGATTCATAGTTCGGATGAAATTGGAAAACTGGCGGAAGATTTTAACTGGATGACTACGACCATTAACCAGCAGATGAACCAGCTGCAGAATGAAGTAGAGAGACAGGAGGCGTTTACCTCTGCCTTTGCCCATGAACTGAAAACGCCGCTGACTTCTATTATTGGTTATGCCGATACGCTGCGGTCCATGGAATTATCCCGTGAAGAGATGGATATGTGTGCGGATTATATTTATCATCAGGGAAAACGCCTGCAGTCATTGTCCTATAAGCTTTTGGACATGGCCATGCTTGATAAGATTACGACGGAATTTCAGCTGATTTCTATGGAAGAATTATTTGCTGAGGTGGAGCGGACGATAAAACCGGTATTGAAGGAAAGTGAAATCCGCCTGTTGTCTAAGGCTCTGAAAGGCAATGTCAGAGGGGATCGTGATCTTCTGGGGTCTCTTTTGCTGAACCTGATTGATAATGCCAGGAAGGCTTCCGAGCCGGGCTCCCGCATTTGGCTGATGGGAAGAAAAGTGAAAGACCGGTACGAGATTATTGTAAAGGATGAGGGAAAGGGTATTCCCGCTAAGGAACTGGAACGGATTACGGAGGCATTTTATATGGTAGATAAATCCCGTTCCCGTAAAGAAGGCGGCGCGGGGCTCGGACTGGCGCTTTGCCAGAAAATACTGGAACTGCATGGCGGAACCTGGAAGATGAGCAGTACACCCGGAAAGGGCCTGGAAGTGATTCTGTGGCTTCCGGTCATCCGGCAGCAGAAAAAGGGGAATGAACATGATGCATCATCAACATAAAAATCAATGGAAGAGTATGCTATATTATGCGCTGGGATTTTTGGCGCTTTTACTGGTGATCCTCATATCCGTATCCCTTCCCAAATGGTATTCCAAGTGGCAGGATCACACGCTGATGAGCGAGGTGACCGTAGAGAAAATGGATCGGATTCAGTTTTTGGATACGGATCTTCTGGATATTGTTGCCCGGCTGAAATTGTTATCGCAATCTCAGGAATTGTATATCGATGAAGATATAAAGGGCTATCTCGTCACGGATCTGGGCGTGTCGATTGAAAAGTGCAGGGAAAATTATCAGAAATTTGCCGAGGGAAATTTGCTGCCTGCGGAGGCGGCCGAAGTGATTGATGAAGCAAATCTGTTCTCTTATGATGTGGCTTACGCCGAGTTATCCTCCGGCATCATTCCCCTGTGGAGCCTGTGTTTTGTGGGGGATAGCGCAATAGTGTTTCTTGTGGTGGATTCGGACAATGGATTTTTTTATTACGCCGGTGTTTCCGGGGATATCATCATGGATGAAATTGCCCGGAATATGGGAGGCGAAGATTATGAATCCTGGTATGGCCAGCTGGAAGAAGGGACCTATTCGCTGGATCAGGCGCCGGATGTGACGACCTATGATTTCGCTTCCGTATGCGGAGCGGAAGGTCAGGAGACGGAACCGTTGGAAGGTACGGGAATGTATCTGGTTTCCACATTGGATTTCGAAGATTTTACATGTACGGCTTACCGCCAGCTATTCTACTGCGACGGGCTGGAAGGGATCAGTGTCATGTTTGGAACGGATATATGGCAATACATCGCGTATTCTACCGCATCGTCCACGGGATTTACCGCATGGGAAGTCTATCCGGAAGACTGGGTGGATATATGGAATTCCATTATGGAGGAAACGGGCAATGATCAGCTTTTTATTGAACGGTATTCTAACAGCGCGACGATAGCCGGGGAGAAGGAACAGAAAAACGCAGGCAAGGTCTATGATGATGGTACTGCCTACGATGTGGGGTAGTGTCAGGCAATGATTCCGGCGTTAAAACATGGCTGTTACATAAAAAACCGGCGTGAATTTTATCACGCCGGATTTCTTTTGGGTTTCATAGGAACTTACGGAATCCCGCAAAGCCGGATTCTTTTTATTCATATGTAATTATGCCAGTGCTTTTCCCAGATCTTTGCACTTATCGGTAGCTTCATCATCTGGGGTCTCCAGGCAGATTACACTTTCACAGACCAGATTTGCGCCGTCATCTTTGCAGCGGTTTTCCCAATCTGCCATCCATTCGCCGTCTCCCCATCCATAGGAACCGAACAGAGCGATTTTCTTGCCGGAAAGTTTGCTTTCGCAGGAAGTGAACATAGGATCAAATTCATCCTCTTCCAGAACTTCAGCACCCATAGCCGGGCATCCGAAGGCGATTGCGTCAAATTCGTCTACCTTGTCAGCGGAGAAATCCGCGGTTTCGAATACGGTAACATCTGCACCTGCTGCTTTAGCGCCTTCTGCTACGGCGTTAGCCATCGCTTCTGTATTTCCGGTGCTGCTCCAATATACAACTGCTACTTTACTCATGTTTTTTCCATCCTTTTCTTTTAAAATTTATTTGATAGCCGGAAAATCCGGACTGTCATTTGATATCAGTTGAGAGAATCCTCACGAATCCCATCATCAGCAATAGGAACGCAGAACAGTAGATAAAGCCGACGCACTGCTGGAGTGGCTGTGGGCGATGCGAATGTTATTCTTTTTGGCTTCTGAAACGGCGCTGTTTACCATTTTATGGGAAACGGTATTGGTAAACAGAATCATCAGATCCGGAGACCCCAGCTTTTTGCGGAATCCACTTTTTTCTTTGACAAATATTTTGGCCTTGCAGCCATGCTGCCTGCAAATATCTTCGTATTGGCGAACCATACATTCATTACCGCCGATAATAACAACACTCATAATATACCTCCAGATCATATAAAAGAGGTTAGATAAATCTAACCTATATTCCTAAAATAACGGATATGAATCATATCTTTTATCATATCCGGTGAAAAAGTAACGGCAGAAAGGTTAGTACAAACTAACTTTAACTACAAGTAAAATATCACAGAATGAGCGCCCTGTCAATATTTAATTTGCCAATAGTCTATGACTCTATTTTCGGATAAATGCACAGAAAATACGGAAAACTTTGTATAAATCATATAAAAGTGAAAAGGTTCATAAAAAGGTATTGTAAAGCTCAAAAATTCAATGTTATAATCGTTACGGGAATAAAAAATTCGTATCTTTGATCGAATATAGTAGGGGTATTCCCAGGGGGCAGTATTAAAGGAGCGGTATGAAACAGAGCAGGCAAATGATTGAGGAGAGGAGACGGGAGATTGTGCAGCTTCTTAGCCAGCGCGAACGGATGCGCGTGGAAGAGCTGAGCAAGCATTTCCACGTGTCGGAGCTGACGATCCGACGGGATCTGGAGGAACTGGAGAGCAAAGGAAAGGTAATCCGGTTTTTTGGCGGCGCGCAGATTCGGCGGATAGAGGATGTGATCAATACGTTTCCGGAAAAGGTCGTTTCCAATGTGGAGGAGAAACGGCTGATTGCCGCCTGTGCGGCGCAAATGGTAGAGGATGAGATGAGTATCTTTATGAACTCCGGTACGACCGTATTGGAGACCATGAGGTGCATTAAAGATAAAAATGCCGTCATTATTACGAATAATGCCATGGCCGGATTGACGATGGGGAACTGTAATTGCGATATTCTCTGTACCGGAGGCGTTTATTACCCGGATTCCCGCGCTTATGTGGGAGAGTATGCCGGCAATCTGGTGCGGACCACCTACGCGGATCTGGCGCTTTTGGGCGTCAACGGTCTCAGCGCGGAGGCCGGAATCACCACCTCGGTATTTCAGGAGACGGTTTTGATTCAGAGCATGCTGGAGCGCTGTGGAGGCCGGAAGATTATTCTGGCGGATTCCAGTAAGATCGGCTGCGTGCGCAAATACAAGAGCGTTGATATTGACCGGGTGGATGTGGTGATCACCACCTCCAAAGCGGATTTGAAGGCCGTGGAGCGCATTCGCAAGGCCGGCGTGGAAGTGATTTTTGCGGATCTTTGATCAAAAAAGGTGAATTTAGTCAACATGTGCAAAATGGAGAAACTCTATGAGGACAGCAGTCGGTTATAGGGCTTCTCCATTTGCTATTTTGCACAAAAAAATGAAATGAAAATTGTTAAAAAAAACGAAACTAACCAGCCTCGGGATAAACATATTGACAATATTGCAAAAGGGATATAAAATAATTACACAAACGTTCAATTAACTTATGCGATTCTCCGACAAACGTTCAAAAAAACGTTCGAAAAAGTAGAAAACATAAACAAATTGAACGGTAATAGAACAATATGAATGTTCTATTAGGAGTAGAAAAGGAGGAAAAAAGAAATGAAAAGAAAGTATCTCGCAATGATACTGGCTATGACCATGGGCGCAACGACTTTGTTGGCTGGTTGTGGCGGAGATTCTGCAGACTCTTCATCATCTACCGATGAGAAGACAGAGGATACCACTGATGACGCAGAGGGAGAAGAGGAAACAGGCGATGGAGAAGAGGCTTCTGGCGAGAAGATTCATATCACCTGGTTCAAGAACGAAGGTGGCGCTGGACAGGAGCAGGCTCTGGTTGACGCATTCAACGCTTGTCATGATGACATTGAAGTAGAGTGGATCGTAGCTCCGAAACAGACTGACGACGCCAGAAAACAGATGATGACAGCTCTTTCCGCTGGATCTTCTGAGTACGACGTACTTCAGTTGGACTGCTGCTGGGTAGCTGACCTTGCTGGTGCTGGTTATCTGGAAGCTATCGATGATAAAGTAATGAACGCTGGTTTGAACATCGCAGACTTCAACCCAGGTGCTATCCAGGCTAATACATACAATGCAAAACTGTATGCTCTGCCTCTGTATCCTGACTTTGGCGCAATCTTCTTCAGAAGCGATATCGTATCTGAAGAGGACGCAGCAAAACTGGTTTCCGGCGATTATACCTTCAGAGAACTGATGGATATGGCTGAGAAATACGCTGGCGAAGGCGGAACCAAATATGGTCTGGCAGTACAGGCTAACCAGTACGAAGGACTTATCTGTAACGTAAACGAGTGGACCAGCAACTTCACCAACATTGAAGAAGGTCTGCAGCTCTTCAAAGAGATGGTAACCGCTGATTATACTTCTGAGAAACAGCTCTCCATGGTTGAGGCAGATGGTATCGACCTTCTGACTTCCGGACAGACTGTAATGTACAGAGGATGGCAGTCTACATATGGTAACCTGACTGAGGAAACAGCCGTTCATCAGGATCAGGTAGAAGCTGGTACTCTTCCGAAGGAAGCAGGATGCTGCCTCGGCGGATGGGAAATGGGTATCAACGTATACTCTGAGAACAAAGACGCTGCTTTCGAATTCATCAGATATGCAACAGCAGATGAAGGAAACATCACTTACTGCGCAACTGGTGGAAATATCCCAGGATATCTGCCATACATGGAAGATGAGCAGATGTTAGCAGCTCATCCGCTTCTTGGTAGAGAAGGAACCAATAACTCTGCAGCTAACTCTATTTCCAGACCGGCAGTAGCTAACTACTCTGAGCTGTCTGATAAACTGCAGGTAGCTATTCACACCTATCTGTCTGACGGTGCTGAACTGGATGCAACTGTATCAGAAGTACAGGGCCTGTTGGATGAATACGGATTCGTACCTGCTGAATAATCAGTAATACTGATTGTTAAGGTGTCTTGGCGGATTGATAGTTGAATAATAGTATTAAAAAATAAAGAAACGGGTTGCTGCATGTGGTACAGGAAACCACGTGTGGCAGCCCATTTTAGTAGCAGAAACCTTGGGGCTTCCCCAAGATCAAATTTAGGAGGAAATGTTATGGCAAAAAGAATGAGCTTTGGACAGTTTGTTTTTATCATTCCATTGCTGCTGTTTATTTGTATATTCTCTTTTTATCCCATTATAACTTCCTTTATGTATTCATTTTTCGATTACAGAACAAACGACCAGTTATATAACAGCTTTTATATTTCTGAAAAGTTCAATGGCTCTTTGTTCCAGGAAGACTGCAAATATGTAAATTACTTTATCAGTGCGGATATCACGCTGGTGGATGAAGCCGATGCAGCAGAGTTCACGGCAATTACAGAGGATGTTACGGCTATGGCCGAGAAATATGCTGATATCACAGAAGTTAAGAAGATCTCCAGCGACCAGACCGATGAGATTAAAGCTTTTATTGAAGATATCAGAACCAGAACTTCCGCTATCTATGAAAAATATCCGGACGTACAGTTCTATAATCAGGAAAATATGTCGGTTATTCTGGATAACCTGGATACCACTATCATTACCAGTAACTTTATCGGCGCTAAAAACTATGTGACGATGATTAAGGATAGCCGTTTCTGGGGCGACGTATGGCACACCTTCTTATTTACGATTGCTTCCGTAGCATGTGAGTTTGTTCTTGGTATGCTGCTGGCCCTGATCATGAACCAGGCTATCAGAGGTATCGGCTTGATTCGTACTTTGGGTCTGATTCCATGGGCGATACCGACGGCTGTATCTGCAATGATGTGGAAATATATGTATGACGGTGACTTTGGTATTGTTGCTAAGATCTTCTCAGATATCCATCTGATTCCGAAGCAGGCAGCTATGCTGATGACACCTGCAGGTGCCATGACATCTGCGATTATCGCCGACGTTTGGAAAACAACACCTTATATGGCACTGCTTCTTTTGGCAGGTCTGCAGGTTATCGACGCAGGTCTGTATGAGGCTTCCGCTATTGACGGCGCTGGCCCGATTCGTTCTTTCTTCTCAATTACCTTGCCATTGATGAAACCGAGTATCATGGTTGCACTTTTGTTCCGTACATTGGATTCTTTCCGAGTGTTCGACTTAATGTCCATCCTGACCGGCGGTGGTCCTGGTAATGGAACTGAGACCCTGTCTATCTACTCCAACAAGCTGATCTTTGGTCAGAGTAATTATGGATATGGTTCCACAATCGTTATTGGTATGTTCGTATTCGTAGCGGCTATTGCATTCGTGTATATTAAGGTACTTGGCGCTGACGTCATTTCCAATAAGAAATAAGAGAGGGGGAAAACATCATGAAAAAAGTAAAAGCATTTGACGTGGTTTGCGTGGTCTTTATCGTATGTTTCCTGCTGATCACCGTATTCCCGTTTGTATGGATTGTAGTTACCTCCTTTAAGACGGATGCTGATATTCACGGCGCTGCTACTTACGCTTTCGTTTCAGCCAATCCGACTCTTGATAACTACAAGGTAGTTCTCTTTGAGAAAGGTATTCCGACAGCAATTCGAAACAGCTTCGTAGTTGCCGCTTTGACAACCATCTATGTAACCATCACCGGTTCCATGGCTGCTTATGTAATTGCAAGATTTAACTTCATTGGTAAAACAGCTCTGATCATCATTATCCTGGGCGTATCTATGTTCCCGCAGATGATCTTGATTGGACCTATTTTCAACATGTTCTACAAATTGGGCTGGTTGAACAGCTACATGATCACACTTCCTTATGGTTGTGTTACCCTGCCAAGTGCAGTATGGATTATGATTACCCACTTCAAACAGGTTCCGGGTGCTCTGGAAGAGTCTGCTAAGATTGACGGCTGCTCGAAATGGGGTATCCTTTGGAAGATCATCTTCCCAATTGCAGCTCCTGGTATTTTCGCTTCCGGTATCCTGACCTTCATTGCAGGCTGGAATGAGTACCTTCTGTCTATGACCCTGAATATCGAGCAGAAATGGATGTCCGTTCCTGTGCGTATTGCAAACCTTCGTGAAGAGTTTACGATTTACTGGGGCCAGGTTACAGCGGCTGCTGCAGTAGTTACGATTCCGACTTTGATCATCGTATTGCTGTTCCAGAAACAGATCGTTTCCGGTATCGCTAACGGTGGTGTAAAAGAATAAAAAATTTTAGAGGAGTTACATATGGACAGAAAATGGTGGAAAGAAGCGGTTATTTATCAGATATATCCGCGAAGCTTTAAGGATTCCAACGGAGACGGAATTGGTGATCTTCGCGGCATTATCGAAAAGCTTGATTATCTGAAAGAACTGGGTATTGACGCTATATGGCTGTCTCCACATTACAAATCTCCGAATGATGATAATGGATATGATATTTCCGATTATCGGGATATCATGGACGAATTCGGAACGATGGCCGATATGGATGAACTGACGGAGGAGATGCATAAACGCGGCATTAAATTGATCGTCGATCTGGTTGTAAACCATACGTCCGATGAGCATGAATGGTTCCTGGAAGCCAGAAAATCCAAAGATAGCAAATACCGCGATTACTATATTTGGCGCGATGCGAAACCGGACGGCAGTCTCCCGAATAACTGGATGTCCCGTTTCTCCGGACCGGCATGGGAGTATTGCCCGGAGACCAATCAATATTATCTGCATTTGTTCTCCACCAAGCAGCCCGATCTTAACTGGGAAAACCCGACGGTCAGAGAAGAAGTCTATGATATCATGAGATTTTGGCTGGATAAGGGCGTTGACGGCTTCCGTTTGGATGTTGCTAACATGTACTCTAAAGTAGAAGGCCTGCCGGATGGTAAGCCGATGAAATCCTGCGTAGGCTGCGAGCATTATGAGAGCGGTCCGCGTATCCATGAATTCTTCAATGAAATGTACGACAAGGTTCTTTCCAAGAACCCGGAGGCTATGACTGTTGGTGAGACATCAGGCGTTACCATTGCGGATGCGAAGAAATATGCCGGTTTCGATACCAGAGAGATGAACATGGTATTCCAGTTTGAGCACGTTCGTTTGGAGTATGTGGGCGGAGATAAGTTCACCCTTCGCGACGTGAAGCTGACAGAGTTTAAGGAAATCATGAGCAAATGGCAGACAGAGCTGCAGGGCATCGCCTGGAACAGTCTGTATCTGACAAACCATGATCAGCCGAGAAGCGTTTCCCGCTGGGGAAATGATGCGACCTACCGTAAGGAAAGTCAGAAGATGCTCTATACCATGCTGCTGACGATGCAGGGTACTCCTTATGTATATCAGGGTGAAGAAATCGGTATGACCAATGCAAGAATGGCCATCGAAGATTATGATGATATTCAGATTCGCAATGCGTATAAAGAGCGTGTCATTGACATGGGTGAAGATGAGAAAACATTTATGGAAGCTGTCTATAAGATCAGCCGTGATAATGCCAGAACACCTATGCAGTGGGATGATTCGGAAAATGCAGGATTTACCACCGGTAAACCGTGGCTGAAGGTGAATGAGAATTATAAAGAGATCAATACCAAGGAAGCCCTTGCTGATTCGAATTCCATTTTCTATTATATGCAGAAGCTGATCAAGCTGCGCCATGAGAGTCTGGTAGCCGTTTACGGCGACTTCACAGAGTATTACAAGGACAGCGAAGAGCTTTATGTTTATAACAGAGCCCTGGATGGCGATAATCTGCTGGTAGTATTGAACTTCACCGATAAGGAACAGGAATTCAAGGTACCGGAAGAAATCAAGGCTGCAAGTTCCAAACTTTATATCTCTAACTACGATGAAAATGACGTATTGGAAGATAAGGTTCTGAAACCTTATGAAGCAGTAGTATATTCCTGGAAATAAAATTCAATAGTGACTATATGAGAAGGCGAGTGTCGTAAGATACTCGCCTTTTTGCATATCGCAACGATTCAGCCATCCAGATCATAGCCTTCCTTTTTGCATATCGCAACGATTCGCCCTGCAAACCGCAGCCCGCATTTTTCAAAGGCTGTTCGCTGCTAAAGCAGCTTACGGCCGAATGTTGCTGCACATCTGTTCACTTTGTGAGAAAAACTGGATTTCATAAAAGAAATAGGATATTATATTGTTATCGATAAAAGGAGTGGGGATGCGATGAATGTATTAGTTTTGGACGTAGGTACTTCCAGTATGCGTGGAATCCTGATGTCTCATTTGGGAGAGGTATTGGCCCAGAAACAGTATTTTTATCAGGTGACCTATCTGGAAAATAGCTGGGTGGAGCAGGATCCGCAGGATTGGATAGATGCTTTGACGGATATTTTGACGGATGTGGCCGCCCAGGCCAGGGAACGGGGGATATCTCTGGATGCGATTACCATGACGGCGCAGCGGTCGTCTGCGATTCCCATGGATGAGAATCTGAAGCCTCTTACCAGGGCGATTATGTGGCAGGACAAACGAACAAATCAGATCTGTCAGGAACTGGAGACTCAGAATGAACGGATTTTCCAGCTGTGCGGCGCCAGGGTAAACCCGGTGTTTACAGGCTGCAAACTGACCTGGATTCGTGAAAATCAGCCTGAGATCTATGAAAAGACCTACAAATTTATGGTAATTCCTGATTACCTGAATTATGTTATGACAGGCAGACTCTGCACGGATGATACCTTTGGCAGCCGTACCAATCTTATGAACCTTTATACAAAACAGTGGGATGACGAATTGCTCCAAATGTTTCGGGTGGAGAAGGAAAAGCTGGTTCCACTGGTGGAGACGGGTACGGTCATCGGTTATTTGACGAAAGAATTTGCCGAAAAGACGGGATGTCCTGCAGGAATTCCGGTACTTTCTTCCGGAGGAGATCAACAGTGCGGCGCCATTGGCCAGGGTGTGGTCCGGGAAGGTGTAATTTCGGTAACTGCGGGAACCGGAGGATTTCTGGTAACGGCAGTAAATGCGGTGCCGGAAAATCTAAAATCGGATGTTATTTGTAATACTTCCTCGATTCGGGGGCAGTATATATTGGAATCCAGCGTACTGACATGCTGCTCCGCATTTGACTGGTTTAGAAGAACCTTTTATGAAGATGGTTCTTATGAGGTGATCAACCGTGATTTGGAACGGTCACCCCTGGGGGCTAACAACTGTCTTTGCATACCGTATTTTCAGGGGCGGTCAACGCCGGACTGGAATAATGAAGCTAAGGGTGTCTTTGCGAATATCACGTTGAACACCAGAAAATGTGATCTCCTGCGCAGCTTGCTGGAAGGCATCTGTTATGAGTTGGGCAATGGCGTGGAGACGATGAAGAATTATGTGCCGCTGAAGGATATTTATATCAACGGTGGTTTGACCAACAGCGATCCTTTTAATGATATGCAGTGCAATGTGTATGGAACAAAAGTGATTCGCCGCGGAAAGACAGATGCGACTGCCCGTGGGGCGCTGATTGTGGCGTTGACAGGACTGGGGGTTTATCAGACAGCTGAAGAAGCTTATCAGGTGTTGGCGCAAAACGGTGAAGAAAAGGTGTATGAACCGGAAGAGGATAAGGTTCTGGCCTACCGTTTACATAGAGAAGAAATGAACCGCATGTATCAGGAATTGTATCAAAACAAATATTTTAAATAATGTATGAGGAGGCTAAAGCATATGTACGATCTTCACAAGAATCCTATTGGAATTTATGAGAAAGCATTACCCAATGATTTTACCTGGGAAGAAAAGTTCGCGGCAGCAAAAAAAGCGGGTTTTGATTACATGGAAATTTCCGTGGATGAATCGGATGCCCGTTTGGCAAGATTGGACTGGACCGATGAAGAAATTGAAAATCTGCGGGCGGCCATGAAGAAGGCGGATATTACGATGCCGACCATGTGTCTTAGCGGACACAGGAGATTCCCCTTTGGAAGTAAGAATCCGGAGACCAGAAAAAAGGCGATGGAGATCATGGAGAAGGCCATTTGTCTTTCTGTAAAACTTGGCGTTCGCTGTATTCAGTTGGCGACGTATGATGTATATTATGAGGAATCCGATGAAGAGACGAAGCGGATGTTTCTGGAAGGCATGAAGGAGGCTGTTGCCATGGCATCCCGTGCCGGTGTGATTTTGGCCATGGAAATTATGGACACTCCGTTTGTTGGCACCATTGTCCGGGCAATGCATTATCTGAAAGAGATTCCGTCTCCCTATTTTAAGATTTATCCGGATATGGGCAATCTGAGTAATTTCAGCAATGATGTAACGGGTGAGTTTGAACTGGGACTTTCTGAGACGGCGGCTATTCATGTGAAGGAGACGAAGCCGGGCGTATTTAAAGAGGTGCCGTTCGGCGAGGGAAATGTAAACTTCGTAGAGATCTTCACAAAATTGCATGAACTGAATTATCAGGGACTTTTTCTGATTGAGATGTGGGCAGATAACTCAAAACATCAGACGATTGACGAGGCTGCGCAAAAAATTGCCGATGCAAGAGAATTTGTTATTGACAAAATGCGAAAAGGCGGTTTCAATAGATAGAAGGGAAAATGCAAAGACCAATATAAGAAAGAGAGGATTTTTACTATGCTTGAAGAATTAAAAAAACGTGTGTATGAAGCCAATATGCTTCTGCCGAAACATGGACTGGTAACCTTTACATGGGGTAATGTTAGCGAGATTGATCGTGAAACCGGATATTTCGCAATCAAACCCAGTGGAGTCGATTATGATAAACTCTGTCCCGATGATATGGTTATCATGGACTTAAATGGAAATAAAATTGAAGGAAGATATAATCCTTCTTCCGATACGGCTACGCATATTGAACTTTACAAGGCTTTTGAGAAAGTGGGCGGTATCGTGCATACCCATTCTCCATGGGCAACCAGCTGGGCACAGGCCGGCAGAGGAATTCCCTGCTATGGTACAACCCATGCGGATTATATGTATGGCACTATTCCCTGTGTGCGCAATCTGACGAAAGATGAGATTGAAGAAGCTTATGAGAAGAATACCGGACTTTCGATTGTAGAGTATTTCCAGGATAAGGATTATGTTGCTATGCCTTGCGTACTGTGTAAGAATCATGGACCGTTTACCTGGGGAAAAGACGGACATGAAGCCGTACATAACGCAGTTGTTCTGGAAGAAGTGGCTAAGATGGCTTGCCGTACGGAGCTGATCAATAACTGGGTAGAGGAAGCGCCGCAGGCAATGCAGGATAAACATTACTTTAGAAAACACGGTGCAAACGCTTACTACGGACAGGGAAATAATTAAGAGAATCCTATATTAAAATAACAGGGCATCCGCTCTCCGAAAACCGGAGGGCAGATGCTTTTTTTATTTTGAATAGTATGGTATACTAAGAAAGCAAAATTGCAATAAAGGAGATTGTTTAAAAAATATGCATAATGAAATATTAAAAATAGGGCCGGTTACCATATATGGATATGGCCTGATGATCGCCATCGGTATTCTGGCGGCCTACCTGATGGGCGTGCGGCGGGCGAAAAAAGCAAAGTTGGACCCGGACCAGATTTTCAACATTGTACTGCTGGCAGTTATTGGCGGTTTGGCGGGAGCAAAGATTTTATATCTGATTACGATCCTGGATGAGATACTTGAAAATCCGGCTGTTATCTGGAAAGCTTCCAATGGCTTCGTGGTGTACGGGGGTATTATTGCCGGTATTCTGACCATTATTATTTATTGCCGCATCAAAAAGATTTCGTTTTTGTCTTACTTTGATCTTCTGATGCCGTCGGTTGCATTAGCTCAGGGCTTTGGCCGGCTGGGTTGTTTTTTGGCCGGCTGCTGTTATGGCAGGGAGACGGACAGCGTATTTGGCATTGTATTTCAGAACTCTGCTTACGCGCCCAACGGGGTTCGTCTGATACCGACCCAGCTGCTTTCCAGCGGCCTGAATTTCCTGCATTGTCTTTTGCTCCTTTGGGTGACAAAGCGCAAAGAGGGCGACGGACAGGTGGGAGCCTGTTATTTGATTTTCTATAGTATTGGCCGTTTTGTATTGGAATTCTTCCGCGGAGATTTGGAACGGGGAGCAGTGGGCAGTCTTTCCACTTCCCAGTTTATTTCTCTGTTTATCTGCGCGGCTGGTATTGTTTTGCTGATAGGACGCAAGAGTAAATGGGTGCGGACAGGAGAGGAAGAGGTACATGAGTGAGACGTATGGCAGCTTTGCCAGGGTATATGATCTGTTCATGGATAACACGGATTATCCCATGTGGTGCAGATACCTGACGGGACTTTTGCGGGAATATGATATCAGAGAGGGTCTGGTGCTGGAACTGGGCTGCGGTACCGGCACGATGACGGAACTTCTGGCCGGACAGGGCTATGACATGATTGGCGTGGATAACGCGGAAGAGATGCTGGAAGAGGCCATGGAAAAACGGCTGGCATCCGGTCATTCGATTCTGTATCTGCAGCAGGATATGCGGGAGTTTGAACTGTACGGTACGGTGCGGGCTATTATCAGTATCTGTGATTCTCTGAATTACATTTTAGAGGAAGAGGAATTGCTTCAGGTATTCCGGCTGGTGAATAATTATCTGGATCCGGGGGGAATCTTTATTTTTGATATGAATACGCCCTTTAAATACGAAACCGTGATCGGAGATAGCACCATAGCGGAAAACCGGGAGGAGGGCAGCTTTATCTGGGAAAATTATTTTGATCAGGATTCGCAGATAAATGAATATGCGCTGACCCTGTTTTTGCCTGCTTCGGAGAGCGAAAACGGGATTTTATATGAAAAGCATGAGGAATTTCATTACCAGAAAGCATATGCTCCGGAAACGATTCTGCGTTTATTAAAAGAAGCCGGGCTTCGGTGTGAAGCAGTGTACGATGCGTTTACCCATGAGAAACCCCGGCCAGACAGTGAGCGCCTTTATTTTATTGCCCGGGAGCAGGGAAAGTGATTGGATATGAAGGAGATAAGGAGAATGAGTGATTATATCATACGTGCGACGGCTGCAAACAGCCAGATTCGTGCCTTTGCGGCCACGACAAAGGAAACGGTGGAAACGGCGAGACAGGCGCACAATACCAGTCCCGTGGCCACGGCGGCCCTTGGGCGTCTATTGACCGGAGGGGCCATGATGGGTGTTATGATGAAGGGAGATCAGGATATACTGACATTGCAGATTCGCTGCAGCGGTCCCATCGGCGGTCTTACGGTGACCGCGGATTCCAAAGGCCGGGTAAAAGGTTATGTCAACCACCCGGATGTGATGCTTCCGGCAAACGCCAAAGGCAAGTTGGATGTGGGCGGCGCCCTGGATTTGGGTGTGCTCAGTGTTATAAAGGACATGGGCCTGAAAGAGCCGTATGTGGGACAGGTGGAATTAAAGACAGGAGAGATCGGCGATGATCTGACCTATTATTTTGCCAGCAGTGAGCAGGTGCCGTCAGCAGTAGGGCTGGGCGTACTGATGGAGAAAGATAACACGGTCCGTCAGGCAGGAGGATTTATTATCCAGCTGATGCCCTTTGCAAAGGAAGAAGTGATCGCAAAACTGGAAGAGAACCTGGCGGGTGTAAAATCTGTGACAGAATATCTGGATCAGGGCCTGACGCCGGAGCAGCTTTTGGAGATATTGCTTGGAAATCTTGATCTGGAAATTAATGATACGGTGGAAATGGATTTTTCCTGTAACTGCAGTAAAAATCGTGTGGCAAAGGTTCTGATCAGTCTGGGAGAGAAGGAGCTTGGAAGCATGGTGGAGGAAGGAAAAGAGATTGAGTTGAATTGTCACTTCTGCAATACGAACTATACATTTACGGTAAATGAATTGAAAGAATTATTGGAGCTGGCCCGCTGATTGATGCGGGAATGCCGGATGAAAGCAAATAAAACCGGCATTATTGATAAGCAGATGTTGGATGATAAAGGCATGGAGAAAGGAAAACGAACATGAGACATGGATTTATCAAAGTAGCCGCAGGAACGCCAAAGATACAGGTGGCGGATTGCGTTGAAAATGTACGGGAAATTTTGAAAATCGTTCGCAAGATGGAGCTGGAGGGGGCAAAAATCATGGCGTTTCCCGAACTCTGTCTGACCGGGTATACGTGTCAGGATTTATTCTGGCAGAATGTTTTGCTTGAGAGCGCAAAGGAAAATCTTTTCC
>CAYRTA010000024.1:0-26220 GCA_964427045.1 uncultured Hoministercoradaptatus sp.
GTCCATTGCATGGGCGGTCATTGAACATATCAGCAACACGAAATTATTGGGAGCCAAAACGTTGTTTGCCACCCATTATCATGAATTGACGGAATTGGAAGGCAAGATTCCGGGCGTCAATAATTATTGTATTGCCGTAAAGGAAAAAGGGGACGATATTGTTTTCTTAAGAAAAATTATCCGGGGCGGCGCAGATAAAAGTTATGGCATCCAGGTGGCCCGGCTGGCAGGTGTTCCCGATACGGTATTAAATCGCGCCAAGGAATTGGTGGAAGAACTGATGCATGCCGACATTACCAGTGCCGTTAAAGATATCACCGAACATCAGAAGAAGCCAAAGAGCCGGCATGTCCATTACGATGAGGTGGATTTGGAGCAAATCTCACTTTTCGATACGGTACAGGATAAAGATATTATCGATGAATTGATGGCTGTGGATATTTCAAATCTGACGCCTTTGGATGCTTTAAACACATTGAACCGGCTGCAAAATAAGCTGAAAAACCGCTGGCAGTCATAGGAGATAGATACATATGCGAAATGTCATATCCGTTTTAGATCAGACAACCATAGATAAGATTGCCGCAGGAGAAGTGGTGGAACGGCCGGCATCGGTGGTGAAGGAATTAGTAGAAAATTCCATCGATGCAGGAGCAAGCGCCATTACCGTAGAAATCAAAGAGGGCGGTATTTCCCTGATCCGCATTACCGATAATGGAATGGGAATTGAAAAAAAGCAGGTTCCCCTGGCTTTTTTGCGCCATGCCACCAGTAAGATCCGTCAGGTAGAGGATCTGACAACGATTTCTTCCCTGGGGTTTCGGGGGGAAGCACTTTCCAGTATTGCCGCTGTCGCCCAGGTGGAGTTGATCACCAAGCCCCATGATCAGTTAATTGGCGTCCGCTATTGCATAGAAGGCGGGGTAGAAAAAGAATGCGAAGAGATCGGCGCCCCGGACGGCACTACCTTTTTGGTACATAATCTGTTTTATAACACACCGGCCCGGGCTAAGTTTTTGAAGTCACCTGCTGCGGAAGCCGGATATATCAGCAGTTTTATTGAACAGCTGGCGTTGTCCCATCCACATATATCCTTTAAATTTATGCAAAACGGACAGACGAAACTTCATACCTCCGGGAATAATAATTTAAAAGAAGTGATTTATCAGATTTATGGAAGAGATATTACCCGGGAATTGATTTCCGTTGATTATAAAAATTCGGAGGATTCCATTCATATTACCGGATTCATCGGCCGGCCTTCCGTATCCAGAGGAAACCGGAATTTTGAAAACTACTATGTAAATGGCAGATATATTAAAAGTAAAGTGATCATAAAAGCCATCGAAGATGGGTATCACGCCTACCTTATGCAGCATCAATATCCCTTTACGAATCTGAATATCGAACTGCGTGGTGATGAGGTGGATATTAACGTCCATCCGACCAAGATGGAAGTACGGTTTTCAAACCAGGAGTTGATCTACCAGGCAGTATATGGAATGATCACGGAAACTTTATCAGGAAGAGAACTGATTCCGGAGGTAACCCTCAATCGGCCAAAAAAAGAACTCCGGCAAAGGAACGAGGCGCAGCAAAATGAATCGCTTCAAAGTGAAGCGGCAGGCGGTAATCAAAAGCAACAGATTCAAAAGCCCAAAGCGATAAGCTTCCCGGAGCCGTTTGAATATCATCGCAGGCAGCAGGAATCACTGGCTTTCAGAAAAGATGCAGTGCGGGAGACCAATCCCTATCTTGCTCCCAATACGCAGAATACTCCGGATGTGCCGCCGGATACACCATCGGCCGGACAAACCGTCCCGGCAGTCAATACACCGCAAGATATACCGTCGGATGTACAACCCGGCCCGTCATCGAATACGCCGCTTGATTTACCGTCGGATCCATCATCCGGTCAGACAGCCAATGTACAGATGGAATTGTTTGATGGAAAGCTGCTTTCCAAAGAGGCCCGTATCCGCCACCGGATTATCGGGCAGGTATTTGACACTTACTGGCTGGTTCAGATGGACGATAAACTTTATATTATCGATCAGCATGCGGCCCACGAAAAGGTTTTGTATGAACGGATTGCTGCCAGGGTGAAAAATCAGGAGGTTTCCTCCCAGTTAGTCAGCCCGCCCATTATTTTGAGTCTTAATATGCAGGAGCAGCAGCGGCTGGAGGCCTACGGCACTGTATTTAAACGGCTGGGCTTTGATATCTCATCCTTTGGCGGAAAGGAATATAGCATCAGCGCTGTACCGGAAAATTTATTCGGCCTGACCAGTGAATCATTCTTTCTCGAGATTCTGGATCATTTGGAAGAGTATCCTACGGCAGAAAATGTGGAGGCGGTAACAAATCGCATGGCAACCATGGCCTGCAAGGCGGCTGTAAAGGGAAATCACCAGATGTCCGCCGTGGAAGCAGAAGCTCTGATCGATGAATTGCTGACGCTGGAAAATCCCTATCATTGTCCCCACGGGCGGCCAACCATTATTTCTATGAGCAAATACGAATTAGAAAAGAAATTTAAAAGAATTGTGTAGGTGAATACAGTTGAAAAAACCTTTGGTTGTACTGACCGGGCCGACGGCAGTAGGTAAGACTGCTCTTTCCATTAAGCTGGCGAAAGCCATTGGCGGAGAGATTATATCGGCCGATTCCATGCAGGTGTACCGGTATATGGATATTGGTTCCGCAAAAATCACAAAGGAAGAGATGGAGGGGGTTCCCCACCATCTGATCGATTGTCTGGACCCGGAAGAAGAATTTCATGTGGTGCGGTTTCAATCCATGGTTTCAGAGGCACTGGACGGGATTTACAGACGAGGCCATATTCCGATTTTAACCGGGGGTACGGGCTTTTATATTCAGGCGGTTATTTACGATATTGATTTTCAGGAAAATGGTGAAGATACGGCTTACAGAAGTGAATTGGAAGCGCTCGCAAAAGAAAAAGGCGATGCATTTTTGTTTGAAATGCTGAGAAAAGTGGATCCAAAATCTACCGAGACCATTCATATGCATAACCGAAAGCGGGTTATTCGTGCCCTGGAATATTATCATCAGACTGGCCGTCCCATATCAGAACATAATGAAGAACAGCGGAAAAAAGAATCCCCTTATAACCTGGCTTATTTTGTCTTAAATGATGACCGGGCAATTTTATACGACCGGATTAACCGCCGGGTGGATCTTATGATGGAAAAGGGACTGCTTGCGGAGGTTGAAGGTTTAAAAAAACGAGGTTGTCACAAGCAGATGGTGTCCATGCAGGGATTGGGCTACAAGGAATTGTTGGCTTATCTGGACGGAGATTGTACGTTGTGTGAGGCTGTCGATGCGATTAAACAGGAAACCCGCCATTTTGCCAAGCGGCAGATAACCTGGTTCAAACGGGAAAAACAGGTGGACTGGTTTTCTTTAGAAGCATATAACCGGAAGGAAGAACAGATATTGGAAGCTATGCTTTCTATCTTAAAGGACAGGCAGATTTGGGATGGAACGAATGCCTCCTGCCAAACGGATTTAACGGGACAAACAAATCTGTCCGAACAAGGGAAAGAGGAATACGAAGGAGACTGGAAACATGAGTGAGAGACAAGCGGATTACCGCAGGATATATCAGAACATGGGCATCGACGGTGCCGTATACGATTTTTGCCAGAGCATTGCCCTGGAATTAAAAGACCGCTTTGATGAGATTGATGATGTGGCAGAATATAATCAGTTAAAGGTGGTCGGCGCTATGCAAAGCTGCCGCGCCAGTGAAGCCTGTCTATATACTTCCAGCGGATATGGATATAATGATACGGGAAGAGATACGCTGGAAGAAATCTATGCGGCGGCTTTTCATGCAGAGGCCGCGCTGGTTCGTTCGCAGATCGCCTGCGGCACCCATGCCCTTGCTGTCGCATTATCCGGCAATCTGCGTCCGGGTGATGAATTATTATCACCGGCAGGGAAGCCGTATGATACCCTGGAAGAAGTGATTGGAATCCGTCCCTCCAATGGTTCTCTGGCTGAATACGGGGTCAGGTATCGTCAGGTTGATCTTTTGGAGGATGGAACCTTTGATTATGAAAATATTAAAAAAGCAATCCATGGAAAAACCCGGCTTGTGACAATTCAGCGTTCCAAGGGGTATCAGACCCGGCCCACATTTTCGGTAAAACAAATCGGTGAATTAATTTCTTTCGTAAGGGAAATCAAACCCGATGTGATTTGTATGGTGGATAACTGCTATGGTGAATTTGTGGAAACCATAGAACCCACGGATGTGGGGGCGGATTTAATGGTCGGCTCTCTGATTAAAAACCCGGGCGGCGGCCTGGCTCCCATCGGAGGTTATATTGTCGGCAAAAAAGAGTATGTGGATAATGCTGCTTACCGTTTGCTATCACCGGGTCTTGGAAGAGAAGTGGGCGCTTCGCTCGGCGTCAACCAGAAGTTTTATCAGGGATTTTTTATGGCTCCCACAGTTACGGCTTCCGCGTTAAAGGGCGCCATTTTCGCTGCCAGGATTTATGAGCGGTTGGGATTTCCGGTGATTCCTGATAGCACAGAAAGCCGTCACGACATTATTCAGGCCGTGACGCTCGGTTCTGCTGAGGGCGTAATTGCTTTTTGCAAGGGAATTCAGGCGGCGGCTCCCATTGATAGTTATGTGGATCCGGAACCGTGGGCTATGCCAGGCTATGACAGTGACGTGATTATGGCAGCAGGGGCCTTTGTTCAGGGATCCTCCATAGAACTCAGTGCGGATGCGCCGATTAAACCTCCTTATGCGGTATATTTTCAGGGCGGTTTGACCTGGCAGCATGCAAAGTATGGAATTATGATGAGTTTACAGAAAATGTACGAAAAAGGATTGGTAAAACTTCCATGACACAGGTAATTGTCATCGGCGGCGGCGCCAGCGGCCTGATGAGCGCCATTTGGGCCGCTCGTTTTCACGCCCAGGTAACGCTGCTTGAATGTAATGAACGCGTGGGTAAGAAAATTTTGGCTACAGGAAACGGCCGCTGTAATTTTACTAATCAGATGCAAAATCCGGGCTGTTATCATGGTGCGGATGCATCCTTTGGCTGGAAAATCATCCGGCAGTTTTCAAAAGAGGACGCCCTTTCTTTTTTTACCTCTCTCGGTATCTGTCCGAAAGAACGAAATGGATGGTATTATCCTTACAGTGACCAGGCCCAGGCTGTGGCCGAGGTCTTAGAGGCGGAGGCACGCCATCAGCACGTAAAGATCAAGACGAGACAGCAGGTGGTTAATGTCATTCCCCAAAAAGAAGGATTTTTGGTAAAAACCGATTCCTGGCAGTATGCGGCGGACCGGGTGATTGTGGCCTGCGGCAGTCCTGCTTCGAATGTGGAAGGAAGCAGTGATGCCGGATATCGGATTGCCCGCAGTCTGGGTCTTAGGGTCATTGAGCCCTGTCCGGCGTTGGTACCCCTGCGGCTTAAGGGAGACTGGTTTTCTAAATGGGCCGGTATCCGTATGCAGGGAACCGTACAATTGGTCAGAAAGGGAAAAGGGGAGGAAAAGGAGCGGGGAGAACTGCTCTTTACCGATTATGGAATTTCCGGAATCGCCGTCTTTCAGATCAGTGGGAGGGCAGTCCGGGCAATCAGGAACGGGGAACAGATAACCATTTTGCTGGATCTTATGCCAGATATGACGGAAGAAGCATTGAGGCTTTATATGGAAGAGCGGAGAAAGCAGTGTCCGTATAAATCGTTTGAGGAAAGTCTGATCGGATTGCTTCCTCTTAAGCTGATTCCCATTGTGACAAAAAAGGCCGGGAATATAGAGAAACTGGCTAGGCTATTAAAGGAATGGGAAATTCCTGTGCGGGATGGTGTATCCTGCCGTCAGGCCCAGATTTGTTCCGGCGGTGTCGCCGCCGGGGAATTAACGGAGCACATGGAGTCCCGCCGCTATCCGGGACTTTATTTTGCCGGTGAAGTGGTGGATGTTGACGGCCCCTGCGGAGGATATAATCTTCAGTGGGCGTGGTCAAGCGGCGCGGTTGCCGGTATGGCGGCTTCCGGCCATGTCAGTGGCTCCGGCAAAAAGTAAGAAGGAAATGGTGCAAAAAAATGATTCGCATATCACAGATCAAGCTTCCCATTACCCATACGGAAGCTATGCTGAAAGAACAGATTATAAGACAATTAAAGATTAAGCCGTCGGAATTGTCCTCCTATGAGATTGTAAAGCGATCGGTGGATGCCAGGAAAAAACCAGAACTGTTTTTTGTATACACGGTGGATGTGACATGCGTCGGTGAACGGAAAATTCTCGACCGGGCCAAAAAGGTTCACCATAATAATATTATGTTAACTAAAAGAGTGGAATATAAAATTCCACCTTCTGGGGCTGAACCGTTATCGGCTTCGCCAGTCATCGTCGGCAGCGGTCCTGCCGGCTTGTTTTGCGGCTGGCTTTTAGCGGCAGCAGGATACCGTCCGCTGATTATTGAGCGGGGAAGTGCTGCGCTAAAACGAAAACAAAAGGTGCAGGAATTTTGGAAATATGGGAAACTGAAACCGAATTGTAACGTTCAGTTTGGGGAAGGCGGAGCGGGAACGTTTTCCGATGGAAAACTGAATACGTCCGTAAAGGATTCTTCCGGCAGAAATCGAAAAGTTTTGGAATTATTCGTCGCGGCCGGCGCGCCAAAGGATATTTTATTTGAACAAAAACCCCATCTGGGAACAGATTTGCTGATTCAGATTGTGACGAATTTACGTCATCAGATTGAAGAAATGGGCGGCCAGTTCTTATTTGATACCCAGGTGACGGACATAAAAACAGAAGATGGGCGTATACAAAGTATTGAATTAAATCACAGGCGATGGCTGCAAACGGATGTGTTGGTATTGGCCATCGGACATAGTGCCAGAGATACTTTTTCGATGTTATACGAAAAGGGGCTTTTCATGGAGGCGAAGTCCTTTGCAGTAGGTGTGCGGATGGAACATCCCCAGTCTATGATCAATGCGTGTCAGTACGGAGATAAGGAGAGCCGGATTCTCGGGGCAGCTCCCTACAAACTGACCAGCCAATTGGAAAATGGATGCGGGATTTATTCCTTTTGTATGTGCCCTGGCGGTTATGTGGTGAATGCCTCTTCGGAACCTGGCCATCTGGCTGTCAATGGTATGAGTTATCATGCGCGGGACGGAAAAAATGCCAATGCGGCCATGATCGTAACGGTATCGCCGAAGGATTATGAAGCGTATGCAAAAAAATGGCTTTTGGGACAGGGTCAGCTTGGTCTGGCGGACGAAATGACCAATCACCCGCTTTCCGGCATGTATTTTCAGCGGTATTTGGAACAGCGTGCCTATTTGGAGGGCGGCGGCCGGATACCGGTACAGATGTTTGAAGATTTTGAACATGACAGGGTAACGGAAGGCTTCGGCCAGGTGCTGCCAGCGTGTAAAGGAGCATATGCCCTTTCTAATCTGCAGCATGTATTCCCTGCTTTTATTGTAAAATCTCTGATAGAAGGGATTCATGCCTGCGGGCGGAAGATAAATGGTTTTGACCGGCCGGATGCGATATTATCCGGTGTGGAAAGCCGTACTTCCTCGCCGGTACGTATGCCGCGGGATGAAGCATATGTCAGTAATATCGGGGGAATCTATCCTTGTGGGGAGGGAGCCGGGTATGCCGGTGGAATTACCTCGGCTGCCATGGATGGACTCCGGGTCGGCGAGGCAATCTGTAAAAAATATATGAATTTCCTATGAAGCGGTATACTTTAAAAAATTTTTGTGCTAAAATATTTTTGTTTCCTGATATCCTTTCGCCTGAAGAGTGAGGAGGAAACATGATAAAACAAACGATACAGAATATGCCGGTCAATGACAGGCCCTACGAAAAGTGCCTTGCTCTTGGCGCGGAAGCTTTGACGGACAGCGAACTGTTGGCGGTGATCATCCGCTGCGGCGTTTCCGGCTGTACATCACTGGAACTGGCCCGGCAGATTTTAAGCAGTCCTCTGAATTCCCAGGGCCTTTTGGGAATCCATCATCTTTCCATGAAAGAATTGATGGAGATAAGGGGAATTGGCACGGTAAAGGCCGTCCAGATCAAATGTATCGGTGAATTATCCAAACGGATGGCGTCCTTAGAAGCCAGGGAACTGCTGGACTTTGCCAATCCGGACACCATAGCAGATTATTATATGGAACTTTTGCGGCATGAAGAACAGGAATTGATGATTTGTATGATGTTAAATACCAGAAATCAACTCTTAGGGGAAGAGATTATTTCCAAAGGTACGGTCAACAGTTCCATTGTTTCACCGCGTGAGTTACTGCTGGCGGCACTCCGCTACCATGCAGTGTATCTGATTATGGTACATAATCATCCCAGCGGAGATCCGACACCAAGCAAGGAAGATGTTTTGCTGACACGCCGGGTGGAGGAAGCCTGCAAGCTGGTAGATATTCCACTGCTGGATCATATCATTATAGGGGACAAAAGATATCTGAGTTTTCATAAAGAAGGTTTGCTTACCATATGAAAATGAAAAATGCATATAGAAGGGGTCTGCATGGATGTTGACAAATCATGTATTCGGAATTGATCTGGGGAGCAGTATGGTCAAGATTTATTCCCAGAAGAACAATCAAATAGTGAAAGAACGAAATATGATTGCGGTGCGCAATAAGAAAGATGTTCTGGCGGTTGGCGATGAAGCCTATACCATGTTCGAGAAAAATCCACCAAATGTGGAGGTTGCTTCTCCCATGGCAAACGGTATGATTGCCAATCTCGGTCATCTGGAAATTGCGCTGCAAACGATGCTTGTCAGAGCCGATCACAATCCCGGCAGGCATCCGGTCTTGTATTTTGCCGTGCCCTTCAATATGACAGAAATTGAGAAACGTGCGTATTATTCGGTAGCCCAGCGAGGCAGTCTCAGACAGAGCCGGGTCCTTTTGGTGGAAAAGCCAATCGCGGATGCACTGGCATTGGGAATTCCGATCATTAAGTCCCGTGGCTCCATGATTGTCAATATTGGTTCTGCCACCACAGAAATTTCTGTTCTGGCAGATTCCCGTGTGATCATCAGTAAGATTATACCTATGGGCGGCGATCAGTTCAGCCTGGATATTATGAATAGTATCCGCAGGAATCTGAATTTTGCCATAAGCATGCGGACGGCTAACCGTCTGAAAGCTTCCCTGGCTGATTTGGGGCAGGATAAGAAGATTGCCACAAAGGTCGTGGGAATGGACTGCGTGTCAGGACTTCCCAGAGAGAAAGTCATTACCTCTGCCTTAATCAATGAATCCATGATGGCATCGGTTCGTAATATTGCAGAGGAAATTCGTGTGTTTTTGGAACGGACGCCGCCCCAGATTCAAAAACTGATTTTAAAAGAAGGAATCTATCTGACCGGCGGGAGCACAAAAGTACCGAATATCGACCGGATCATTTCCGAATATACGGGACATCCCATTTTATTGTCCCAGTATTATGATTTGTGCACGGTATATGGATTAAAGGAAATTATTACACATGATGCGCTGCATCACTGGGCTTTTACTCCCAGACTTCGGAAATAGAAGGAGTAGTTATGAAAAAACGTTTCAAATTTAAGTACAAAATGAAAACAAAACATTTAATCACGGTCATGACGATCCTTTGTATTGGACTGATCGCCGTATCCTTCAGTTCCTTTATTTCTTTCTCGCCTGTGCGCAATGCGCTGGGGTATGTTGTAGTACCGTTTCAAAATGGTATCAATCAGGTGGGAGTCTGGCTGACAGAACAGAAGATTGGATTTCAGAATATGAAGGCTCTTGCAGAAGAAAACGAATCCTTAAAGGAACAGTTAAACGAACTGCAGGCCAGAAACAGTAATCTGGTCCAGGAAGAAGAAGAGGCAGAGCGTTTGCGTGCCCTCTACAATCTGGATCAGGAGTATTCCGAATATGAGAAAATAGCGGCTCAGGTAATCGGAAAAGATGCCGGCAACTGGTACAGCACGTTCATTATCAACCGAGGCTCCGAAGACGGTGTTGCCGTGGATATGAATGTCATTGCGGACGGCGGTTTGGCGGGTATCGTTACGGAGACCGGACAACATTGGGCGACGGTACGCTCCATTATTGATGACAGCAGTAATGTCAGTGCCTCTGTCACCAGCATTTCTCAAAACTGTATCATAACCGGAGATCTGGAGTTGATGGATGAAGGGAAAATTCGTTTCATCCAGCTGACAGACAAAGAGGATAAGGTGCAGGAAGGTGACAAAGTCGTTACCTCCAATGTCAGCACCAAGTTTTTGAAAGGAATTTTGATCGGCTACATCAGTGATGTGACTGTGGATTCCAATAATCTGACGAAAAGCGGAACGATTATTCCGGCAGTGAATTTTGACGATATACAGGAAGTATTTGTAATCAAGCAATTGAAGCAGACGACAACGGGAGAGGGCGATAACTCATGAGGCGAAAGATCATTCTCGCGGTTTTGATTTTATTTACATTTATACTGCAAAGTACGGTCTTTCAAGGCCTGGCGGTAGCCAATATAGCCCCCAATCTGCTGCTGATACTGACAGTTTGCTTCGGATTTATGAGAGGTAAACGCGAAGGATTGTTTGTTGGATTTTTCTGTGGTTTATTATTGGATATCTTTTTTGGAAGTCTTATGGGCTTTTATGCATTGATTTATATGTATATCGGTTTCTTTAACGGCTTTTTATATAAGATATATTATGATGAGGATATTAAAGTGCCTATGGTTTTGGTAACGATCAGCGACCTGGCCTATGGCATTGTCATCTACGTTCTGCAGTTTATGCTGCGGGGACGGCTTGCATTTTTTTCGTACCTGAGACATATTATCATTCCGGAAATGGTATATACAGTACTGATTACCATACTTGTATACCGGCTTTTGTATAAGCTGAATCACTGGATGAGTGCGTATGAATGGGAGGGACCTGGTTTACCTTGAGAAGACAGAATAGAAAAAGACAGAAGAAGTGGAAAATTGAGAGAAGCAGTGTTTTAATCCTACTCTTTATTCTTTTATCGGCTATACTGATTCACCGTTTATTTGTTTTACAGATTATAAATGGTCAGGAATATGCGGATAATTTCAGTCTGCAGACCACAAAAGAGCGTACACTGACCAGTACCAGAGGAAATATTCTGGACTGTAACGGTAACGTATTGGCCACCAACGAGTTATGCTACTCGGTAACGCTGGAAGATAATGGAAGTTATTCGGATAACCGTATCAAAAATCTTTCCTTAAACGGTGAGATTTACCGCATGATTCAGATGATTGAGGCAAATGGCGATTCGATCGACCAGGATTTTCATGTTGTCATCGACGAGGCCGGCAATTTTGCCTACGATGTGGAGGGCATAACCCTGTCCCGTTTTAAGGCGGATGTTTACGGGCATTCTCTGATTGATGACCTGTCGGATGAAGAGGCGAACGCTTCTGCCCAGAAGATGATTGATGATTTGTATACCCGTTATGGTTTTGAGAGCAGTACGCCTTATACGGAAGCGGAAATTGCCTCAGTTGGGCTTCCTGCCGATTTAACGTCGGAAGAATTATTAAAGATTATTACCGTACGGTACTCTCTGTGGACCACCAGTTTCCGGAAATACATGCCCATTACCGTGGCTTCGGATGTATCGGAGGAAACGGTAGCCTGTATTCTGGAGAACCAGGATAGTTTGCAGGGGGTGGATGTTCAGGAGGATTCTATGCGTGTCTACCCGGATGGCGAATACTTCGCGTCTATCATCGGCTATACGGGTAAGATTTCCTCAGAAGAACTGCAGGACCTGCAGGAAGAGAACCCGGATATGGGATATTCTACCACCTCGATTGTAGGTAAGTCCGGTATGGAGCAGGTGATGGAGACAACCCTTCAGGGAAGAGACGGTTCGGAGCAGGTTAGGGTAGATAGCCTGGGTAAAGTATTGGAGATCTATGAAGATTCCATTGTGGAACCCACTCAGGGAAATGACGTGTACCTGACCATTGATAAAGATCTGCAAATGGCAGCTTATCAGGTATTGGAACAGAAAATTGCCAGTATCGTTGCCTATAACATTCAGAATATCAAAACGTATGAGGTGACGGAGGGTACGGATGGTTCCACGATTCCGATTCCGATTTACGATGTATATTATGCTCTGATTAATAATTCCGTCATTGATATTTCGCATTTCCTGTATACTGACGCTTCGGATACGGAGCGAAAAGTACAGACGGCATTTGACACAAAACTGCAGGAAGTATTTGAGGCGATTACCCAGGAACTGACCGGTACGGATCCGGCTGCTTACTGTGATCTGGATACGGAAATGCAAAGTTATATGAGTTATATTGTCAACGATCTTTTGATGGACAAGACCGGCATTTTGTCGGAAACGGCCATTGACAAAAATGACAGTACCTATAAGGCATGGAAAACCGAAGAAACCATCAGCTTACAGGAGTTTCTGACCTATGCTGCCGGCCAAAACTGGATTGATCTGTCTCAGATATCCAGCGAGACCACTTATCTGGATTCCTCTGAAATCTATCAGGAACTATCCGTTTATATTGCGGATTATCTGAAAGATGACAGTGATTTTGCCAGGATCGTTTATAAATATTTATTGTTTGAAGATCGCATAAGCGGCGAGGATTTATGCCGGATCTTATACGATCAGGGTGTGCTTTCTACGGATGACAACGACTATGAATCGTTCCTTTCCGGTGATCTGGATGCCGTAGAACTTATGCGTGCGAAGATCAGTAATCTGGAAATCACGCCTGCCCAGCTTGCGCTGGATCCCTGTTCCGGTTCTATGGTCATCGTTGATCCCACGACAGGCGATACAAAGGCCTGCGTATCCTATCCGGGTTACGATAATAACCGGCTTGCCAATACGATGGACGTGGCCTACTACCGGCAGCTAAGTAAGGATTTATCCGAGCCTTTCTATAATAAGGCAACCCAGGAACGTACGGCGCCTGGTTCCACGTTCAAGCCTGTTACGGCCGCTGCCTCCATGATGGAAGGCGTGGTCGATGACAATACCCTCGTTTACTGTGGCGGTATTTTTGACCGTCTGGAAGGCGAGGAACTTTCCTGCTGGCTGACGTCCGGTCATGGAACTTTGTCCATCCGGGGCGCGCTGCAAAATTCCTGTAACGTTTTCTTCACGGAAGCAGCCTATCAAATGGGCTTAAACGAAGACGGCGAGTATTCCAATAATACGGCCATGTCGAAGCTGATTTATTATTCGGAATTGTTTAATCTTGATAAGAAGTCCGGGCTTGAGATTGCGGAAGCATCACCCCAGGTTTCTGACTCGCTGCCGATCCCTTCCGCTATCGGACAGGGTACTCACAATTATACGACTTCCCAGTTGGCCAGATATGTAGCGACACTGGCTACCCGCGGAACCAGTTATAATATTACACTGCTGGATAAGACCACCGATTCGGAGGGCAATCTCCTTGAAGATTACAGTGCGGAAGTATTAAGTACGGTAGAGTTGGAAGATTGGATGTGGGATGATATCCAGGCAGGTATGGAAGCAGTAATTACCGATGGGTCTGTCAGTTCCATCTTCCAGGATTTGGGTGTTTCCCTGGCTGGTAAGACGGGTACCGCACAGCAGAGCAAGAACCGGACCAACCACGGATTGTTTATTTGTTACGCACCGGCAGATGAGCCTACGTTAGCTATGGCAGTGCGTATCGCATACGGTTATTCGTCCTCAAATGCGGCGCTGGCAGCCAAAGATGTACTGAACTATTATTTTGGTTTGAAAGATGAAACTGAGATTCTTACTGGAAAAGCGAATTCCGAAGGAATCACAAATGTACAGGCAGATTAGTAAATTTGTTGAAGGCAGGAGGAGTTTTTCAAATGAGTGAAGTAATCGTAGTTACATCAGGAAAAGGCGGTGTCGGTAAGACAACAACAGTTGCCAACATCGGTACCGGATTGGCCGCTCTCGATAAGAAAGTCGTTTTGGTGGATACGGATATTGGACTTCGCAATCTGGATGTTGTACTGGGACTGGAAAACCGGATTATCTATAATCTGGTGGACGTCATTGAAGGCAATTGCCGCCTGAAGCAAGCCCTGATTAAAGATAAGCGAAACAGTAATCTCTATCTGTTGCCGTCCGCCCAGACCCGGGATAAATCTTCCGTATCGCCGGAACAGATGAAAAAGCTTTGCGACGAGCTGCAGGCAGAGTTTGATTATATTATCCTTGATTGTCCGGCTGGTATTGAACAGGGCTTTCGAAATGCCATTGCAGGAGCGACAAAGGCTCTTGTGGTGACCACACCGGAAGTTTCCGCCATCCGGGACGCAGACCGGATTATCGGGCTTTTGGAGGCGGAAGAACTGCGGGATATTCATCTGATCATCAACCGCCTGCGGATGGACATGATCCGGCGCGGCGATATGATGTCTGTGGATGATGTGGTAGATATTTTGGCTGTTCCGTTGATTGGTACGATCCCCGACGATGAAGATGTGGTGGTTGCCACCAACCAGGGCGAGCCGCTGACCGGTAAGTCCAGTGTATGTGGTATGGCTTACCATAATATATGCCGCCGGCTTCTGGGAGAAGAGGTTCCTTTTTTGAATCTGGATGCAAAGAAGAGCCTCTGGTCAAAACTCTTTGGGAAATAGGAGGGACGTGGGATGAGATTCTTTAGCAAAAAACATCAGGCTTCCGGAACCATTGCAAAAGACAGACTGAAACTGCTGATCGTAGCGGACCGTGTCAGTTGTTCGCCGCAGACCATGCAGATGCTGAAGAACGATATGATAAAGGCAGCGGGTAAATATGTCCCCATCGATTCGGTTAATGTGACGATATGCTTTCGGCAGTCGCCTCCCGTACTCACTGCAAGTTTACCTTTGAAATAAGATGTGACAGGATCAGGTACATAGAAAATGTTAAAATTATATAAGCTGAAAAATTACAACTTTCGTTTGGTTTTATGGCTGGTGTTGATCAGTGGAATCGGAGTCATGATGGTGGGAAGCGCCAAGGAATCCTACCAGTCAAGGCAGCTCATGGGCGTTATCCTGGGCTTAGTGGTTATGGTCATTATATCTTTGATGGATTATAGCTGGATTTTGAATTTCTACTGGATTATCTACGGCGGCAATATTTTCATGCTTTTGCTTGTTTATTTTGTCGGTGATGATTCCGGCGGTGCCACCCGCTGGCTGAATATTGGTTTTATCCGTTTTCAGCCGACAGAGTTATCCAAGATATTGCTGATTATGTTTTTTGCCCGCTATCTCATGCATCATGAGGATGATTTGAATACGCTGAAAACCATTGTCAAATCCGTGATCCTGCTGGCGGTGCCTCTGGTCTTAATTAAAATACAACCGGATTTGAAAAATACGATAACGGTAGCCATCATATTCTGTGTCCTTATGTACATTGCGGGATTAAGCTACAAGATTATCGGCGGGATTTTAGCCGTGGCGATCCCGGTCTTGTTGATTGGAATCTTTTTAATTACCCAGACCGATCTGCATATTATAGATGACTATCAAAAGGACCGTATTATGGCGTGGCTGTATCCGGAGGATGAAGAATACAAGGATGATGTTCTGCAGCAGAACAATTCCATTACGGCCATCGGATCCGGTCAGCTGACAGGGAAAGGTTACAACAATGACCAGGTTTCTTCTGCGAATAAAGGCAATTTTATATCAGAGATTCAAACAGATTTTATTTTTGCCGTAGTAGGAGAAGAATTGGGATTTGTGGGCGGTTTTATTATTATTGTGTTATTGCTGTTAATTGTCATTGAGTGTATTCTGACAAGCCGCAGGGCCAAGGATTTATCCGGGCGGATTATATGCTGCGGTGTGGCTGCCGTGGTCGGATTCCAGAGTTTTCTGAATATCTGCGTTGCCACCGGACTTACGCCGAATACAGGAACACCGTTACCCTTTGTTAGTTATGGTCTTACGTCCATTGTCAGTCTCTATATTGGAATGGGACTGGTATTGAATGTAGGACTTCAAAGCAGAAATTATCTGGGAGGAAGAGAAAATAATGAACATCGGTTTCATCGCGCATGAATCTAAAAAGAAGTTATTGCAAAATTTGTGTGTGGCTTACCGCGGCATCCTCAGCAGACATGAACTGTATGCCACAGGTACATCGGGAAGGCTGATCGAGGAGGCTACAAATCTGACTGTACACAAATTACTGGCCGGTCATGTAGGCGGAGAGCAGCAGATGGCTTCCATGATCGAACAAAATCAGATGGATTTGATTATTTATCTGAAAGAGAATACGGAACCAATGAAGCAGGATCCTAATGTGGTTAAGATTTTCCGGCTTTGTGATACCCATGTGATTCCTCTGGCTACGAATCTGGCTACGGCGGAAGTATTAATTCATTCCCTGGAAAGAGGAGAACTGGACTGGCGTGAAAACTACAAGTAATAGTAAAATAAGCTATAAAAAACGATTTGAAAAATGGAAATATACGATCATTCTGCTGGCTGTTTTAGTCCTGGTTTTTGCCTGCGGCATCACTGCATTGTATTTTCTGAAACAAAAGAATCAGATGGAATTGTATCAGCCATATGATGTTTCGCAAGAGTTATACGGCAGCGGCAATTCTGCACTGAAAATGCAAAAGGCTGACAGCTTTGCTCTGGGACTTTGTGTTACTGATAAAAACGTTGCGCTGGATGGCGTATCCATATCCGGCAATACGATGGCCGGATTGTTTGATATGGAACATGATACGGTATTATATGCCCAAAATATCCATGAAAAAGCATACCCTGCCAGTATTACAAAGGTTATGACTGCTATTGTGGCCGTAAAATATGGTAACCTGGATGATATGGTGACGATTACTTCGGAAGCGCTGGATCTGGAAGAAGGTTCTACGGAAATCGGTTTCGAAGTGGGCGATCAGTTAACGCTTAGTGAGCTGCTGCATGCACTGTTGATCTATTCTGGAAATGATGCGGCTATGGCTATCGCGCAGCATGTAGGCGGAACAGTGGATCATTTTGTGGAATTGATGAATGAAGAGGCCTATGCTCTGGGAGCCACCAACACCAATTTTATGAATCCTTCTGGTCTTCACGATGAGAACCACTATACAACGGCATATGATATTTATTTAATGCTTCGGGAGGTTTTACAGTATCCGGAATTATTAAATATCATGCAGAAGGATAGCTATACCATGACTTATACCAGAGGGGAAGAAACCCTGACGAAGCGGCTGGATTCTACGGACCAGTATCTGACCCGTCAGGTGACCCCTCCTAAGAATGTTACAATTCTTGGCGGTAAGACAGGTACTACTTCGGATGCAGGTTCCTGCCTTACGCTGCTTACACAAAATGCCTATGGGCAGCTTTATGTTTCGGTTGTTCTTCATGCGCCGACGAAGGTATATCTATATGATTATATGAATCAATTGCTGAACAAAATCAATGCATAATATATCGTTTACATTTATTTTAATATTTTCTATTTTTGCATTGTATTTTTTGGTCAAATATTCTATAATTATCAATATAACACATATTAAATTTGTGAATAGAGACTATTATATCTAAGGAGGAAACTGCTATGGTTCAATTAATTGTAGGTAAAAAAGGGAAAGGAAAAACTAAGCAGCTTTTGGATAAAGTAAATGGATCAATTAAGACAATAGAAGGAAGCATCGTATATCTGGATAAGAGCACGAAACATATGTTTGAACTGAATAATAAGGTTCGTTTGATTGATGTTTCTATGTACCCGTTGAAAAATTCTGATGAGTTTGTCGGATTTATCTGTGGAATACTTTCACAGGATCATGACTTACAGGAAATGTATCTGGATAGTTTCCTAAAGATTGCCAGACTTGAAGATAAAGACGTCACCGATACCTTAGATCAGTTGGAATCTATATCCAAAAAGTTTCATATGGATTTCATAATTAGTCTTTCACTGGATAAAGAAGAAATACCCGAAAAATATGTGGACAGTATTATTGTAGCTTTATAATTGTATCATAATGGAAAGCAAAAACGAACCAGAAGATAAATCGCTATTTTCTGGTTCGTTTTTATATGAATCGTCTGAGCGTATCGAACTATTCTTATCCGTTTAGACGAGCGGGTCTCTGTGGCTTGCGATCTTAGTTGCCGCCTTCCTGATCCAGCTTTCCGAAGAAGGAAAGGTGATACAGCCCTGCCAGTCCTACGATTATATAGACGATTCTGGAAAACCAGGACATATTCCCGAACAGGAATGCCACCAGGTCAAATCGAAACAGCCCGATTAATCCCCAATTCAATGCTCCGATAATTCCAATAATGAGTACCGTATAATCTAATGCTTTCATGTTTCTTTCTTACCTCCTGTCATAGTATCAATAGTAGCATTTCCCAGTTTACACAAAAAATGCATCGAAATACTTTCAAATTATAACTTGTTTTAGTACACATAGAATGGTAAAATGATTTGAGGTGTTGTATGGATCATTGAAAGGGGAGTATTTCATTGACACAGAATAAGAAACGGAAGGTTCCGCTATTGCATGTAGGCAAGAGGGTGCGTACATTGCTGAGTAAGGTTCCTTTAAATATTGGTACTTTTATTTTTGGATTGATTTTTATTTATATGGTCATATCCATATTTATGTATCTGATGGCTGATCATATTGAGTCTTATCAGGTTGTTTCCGGGCCGCTGGCTCAAAACCAGACTTATGTGGCGTTGGCCCTGAGGGAAGAGCAGGTGGTGTCTGCGACTGCTTCCGGCTATATTACTTATTATTCCAGGGAAAATTCCAAAGTATCCAACGAAGGCATTGTATATTCTCTGGGCGATCAAAAAACACAGGCGGCCGTAGAAGAACTGACAGAAGATGATTATTCCCGAATCCGGTCATCTATGGCAGGTTTTTCTGCATCTTTTGATTCTGATGATTTTTACAGTACATATAATTATAAATATGAACTGGAAGGTACAATTCTGCAGTATTCTGGTATGACGGTGACAGAGAGCGGCGATGTACCGACAACCGTTGCCGGACAAACCGTATATACTGCGCCAGACGATGGAATTGTCCTGTACACGGTGGATGGTTATGAAGACGTATCCGTTGACAGTCTGAGCAGTGATTTGTTTAATCAGAAAAGCTATAAGGTAACGAATTTACAGTCAAATGAAAAAGTTACGGTCGGCGATGATGTATATAAGCTGGTTACCAGTGAAGAGTGGTATCTGATTATTCCATTGACGACAGAACAAACGGTTCAGTTGTCTGGCAGGACCTCTATCCGGGTGAAGTTTTTGAAAGATGATGCGTCACAGACCGGAAAATTTACGATTATTACGGATGAGAATGGTGGGTTTTATGCTAAGATCACACTTACCAGCGGATTGATCCGGTATTCCGGTGACCGGTTTTTGAATATTGAATTGGTTACGAATACGAAAAGTGGATTAAAAATACCGCTTTCCTCCATTGTTAAGAAAGATTTTTACGTAATTCCAAAGGAATATGTTACCTACAGTGATGAAGACGGAACCGCCGGGTTTAATAAAAAGGTGAAAGGTGAAAAGGGAGAAGAAGATACGGCGGAATTTGTTCAGGCCACGATTTATGCTGAGGACGATGACCAGTATTTTGTTGATATGACAACCTTTGAAGACGGCGATATCATTATGAAACCGGATTCCCAATCCACTTACACCATTGGAGATACAGAACCTCTGGAAGGTGTTTATTGTATCAATAAAGGATATGCGGTATTCCGAAGAATCAGTATTATCGATCAAAATGATGAATATTGCATTGTGGAAACTGGAACGGACTATGGTATCGCGCAATATGACTATATTGTGAAAATTGGATCGACTGTAAAAGAAGATGATATTTTATATAATTAGGCAGCTTCGGCAGAATATAGATAGAAACAGTGGAAAGGGATGATTCTGACATGGTGAAAGAACAGTTGGAAAATGTGCGGGAGGAAATTGTAAATGCCTGCAGAAGGAGCGGAAGAGATCCCGGGGAAGTGACCCTGATTGCAGTAAGTAAGACAAAGCCAATATCCATGATAGAAGAGGCGATGGAAGCGGGACAAACCGTATTTGGTGAAAATAAAGTGCAGGAAATGTGCTCTAAATGTGAAGTACTGCCCCCAAATATACAATGGCATATGATCGGGCATCTGCAGCGAAACAAGGTAAAATACATAGCCGATAAGGCTGCGTTGATCCATTCCGTAGATTCTCTGCGGCTGGCGGAGACGATTAACCAGGAGGGGCAGAAGATCAACCGGGTGGTGCCGGTTTTGCTGGAAGTAAATGTTGCCCAGGAGGAGACAAAATTTGGCGTATCGGTGGAAGAAACAGAAGCGTTGGCAAGGGCCATTTCCAGCCTTCCTTATGTCAAGATATGTGGTCTGATGACCATCGCTCCTTACGTGGCGGATCCGGAAGAAAACCGGCCTGTTTTTGCTAAATTACGACAATTAAGTGTTGACATCAGCTCAAAAAAAATTAATAATGTTACTATGAGTGTTTTGAGTATGGGTATGACCAATGATTATCAGGTGGCAATCGAAGAGGGTGCTACCATGGTTCGTGTCGGTACCGGCATTTTTGGAGAAAGAGATTATTCTAAAATTGGATAGATAGGAGAATAAAAATGAGTGTTTTGGACAAATTTCTGGATGCAATCCGACTGAATGATGACTTTGACGATGATGATGAATTTTTCGATGAAGAAGATCTGGAAGCCGTCGATGAGGAGAAACCGAAACGTCGTTTCTTCAAGAAACTGGAAGATGACGATGATGAAGAATTTATCCCAGAAGTAAAACCGGCAAAGAAATCTCAGGCTGCCAGCCAGACGAAGGCTGTGAAGCAGCCGTCTGCGGCTAAATCCGTGGAGAAATCTTCTTCTAAGGTAACGCCGATGCGCAGCAATAAAAAACAGTCATCGATTCCGACGAATATGGAGGTTTGTGTGATTAAACCATCTACAATGGAAGATACCAGGGAAATTGCGGATACGCTGATTGATCATTGTACGGTTGTATTGAATCTGGAGGGAATTGATGTAGATGTTGCCCAGAGAATTATTGACTTTTCTTCCGGAACCTGTTATGCCATCGGTGGAAGTTTGCAGAAAATTTCCAGCTACATTTTCATTTTGACCCCGGCTAATGTGGAGATCTCCGGAGATTTTCAGGAAATTCTGAGCGGAGCCTTTGATATTCCGTCAGTTCGTACCAGTTACTAATGTTTGATTTACGAATCGATAAGAGCAGAGTGTCAGTATAGAATTTTCTGATGCCCTGCTCTTTTAAGGTAATATGCAGAAACAGAAATACAGAAGGAGTAAGAAAGTATGGGAAAGCAGTTATGTGTCCATCGGGAAGGTACAGATGGCAATTTTAGTTATCAGATTATTTGGGAAGAAGATTTTCATAGACTGGATAAAGAAGTAAAGGCATTAGGATTTGAAGGCCGCAAAATCTGTATTGTTTCAGACAGCAATGTAGCGCCCATTTATGGAGAAACGGTAAAGAGGATACTGGAAAATGTGGGAAGTCAGGTTGATTTGTATGTGATACCGGCCGGTGAAAGTAGTAAAACGCTGGAATACATCAGTGGAATTTATGGTTATCTGATTGCACATCAATACGGACGGAAGGATTTGCTGGCGGCCCTTGGCGGCGGCGTGATCGGCGATATGACCGGGTTCGCAGCGGCTACTTACCTGCGCGGCATTGATTTTATCCAGATTCCCACTACTTTATTGTCGCAGGTAGACAGCAGTGTGGGCGGAAAAACCGGAGTAGATTTTGATCAGTACAAAAATATGGTCGGAGCATTCTATCAGCCCCGCCTGGTTTATATGAATATGAATACACTGAAAACTTTGTCCGATGAGCAGTTTGCCAGTGGTATGGGTGAGGTTTTGAAAACGGCATTGATCCGGGATGAGAAATTATATGACTGGACCATTAATCACATGTCAGAGATTCAGGAGCGGATTCCTGCCGTTCTGGCAAAAATGATTCGTAAATGTTGTGAAATCAAGGCGGATGTTGTTGCCCATGACCCAAAGGAAAGCGGAGAACGCGCCATTCTCAATTTCGGTCATACCATTGGGCATGCCATTGAGAAACTGAAGAACTTTGAATTGCTGCACGGCCAGTGTGTTGCATTGGGTACGATTGCGGCTGCTTATATTTCCTTTAAACGTGGCTATCTTTCTACGGAAGAGTTCTATGAAATTCGTGATATGAATGTTGGCTTTGATCTTCCTATCTTCTTTTCCGGACTGGAAGCGGACAGTATCATCGAGACAACAAAATCTGATAAAAAGGTTTCGAATGGTCAGATGAAATTCATTTTGCTGGAGAAGATGGGGCAGGCTCGAATTGTCATGGATGTGACGGAAGCTGAACTGAGAGAAGCCATTCAGTTTATCAATGGAGATGTATTAGATGAAGAATAGAAAAGCAGGTATTTCTTATTGTATTTTGGGTGTCGTGGCTGTCCTTTGCCTGACGTTGTTTGATCAATGGACAAAAGCAAGAGCCGTTGCCTGTTTGAAGGGGACGGAAGGGATCACGCTGATACCTGGTGTGTTTCGGCTATACTATCTGGAAAATCATGGCGCCGCTTTTGGTATTATGCAAAATAAAATTATATTCTTTGTGGTACTGACGCTGATTTATCTGGCGGCGGCGGTCTGGTTTTATCAGAAACTGCCTTTGGATAAGAAATATCATTTATTGCGGCTGGCGGCAATCTTACTCTCGGCCGGTGCCATTGGCAATTTTATTGACCGGATAAGGTACCAGTATGTGGTGGATTTTTTCTATTTCTGTCTCATCGATTTTCCAATTTTCAATGTGGCTGATATTTTTGTTGTGAGTGCGTTCATTTTGCTTTTGCTTTGCATTCTATTTATTTATAAAGAGGATGATTTTTCATTTTTGAAGATTGGAAGGCGTCATTAAGGAGATACTATTGGATATTATGATATATAAGGTGATGGATGGGCAGCCGTCTCTGCGGATTGATAAATATTTGTCTGACCAGATACCGGATCAAACCCGCTCTTACCTGCAGAAATTGATAAAAGATGAACATGTATATGTAAATGGAAAACCGGTAAAATCCAATTATAAAGTGATGGCAGGTGATCAAATTACTGTTGAACTGCCCGAACCGGAAATCCTGGATGTGAAATCAGAGAATATTCCGTTGTCGATCTTGTATGAAGATTCGGATATCCTGGTGATTGATAAGCCGAAGGGTATGGTTGTGCATCCCAGTGCCGGCCATCCGGATCATACAGTGGTCAATGCAGTTTTGTATCACTGCAGAGACCAGTTATCTGGTATCAATGGCGTTTTACGTCCAGGAATTGTGCATCGTATCGATATGGATACGACGGGCGCCATTGTGATTTGTAAAAATGATGAATCACACCAGAAACTGGCCGATCAGTTAAAAGTACATGCGATTACCAGAAAATACCGTGCCATTGTACATGGAAATATCAGAGAAGATACGGGAACGATTACAGGAGATATAGGCCGTCATCCCATCGACCGTAAAAAGATGGCCGTTGTTACGAGGAATGGAAAGCCAGCGATTACCCATTATACAGTATTGGAACGCTTTGGAAACTATACTTATGTGGAGTGCCAGCTGGAAACCGGTCGGACTCATCAGATTCGTGTGCATATGGCAAGTAAAGGACATCCGTTACTGGGTGATGCGCTTTACGGTCCGGCCCGTTGTCCTTATTCGCTGGAGGGCCAGTGTCTTCATGCCATGGTGCTGGGGTTTATCCATCCCACCAGCAATGAATATGTGGAATTTACGGCTCCATTACCGGAGTATTTTACAAAACTTTTGGGAAAATTATGTAAACGATAGCTATACAGGAGCGAAATTTTCTTTTATAATAATAGTAATAATGTAAGTAGGAGGTTTACAATATGAAAACAGATACAATTATTACTATTGGTCGGCAGTGTGGAAGTTCCGGACACATCATTGGCCGTTTACTGGCAGAAAAATTAGGTGTGTCATGCTATGATGAGGAATTGCTGGATAGAGCGGCAAAGGATAGCGGAATTTGTCATGAATTATTCGCTAGCAATGACGAAAAACCAACCGGCAGCTTTTTGTATTCCCTGGTTATGGATACCTATTCCCTGGGTTATACGTCACCGGCTTTTTCTGATATGCCGTTGAACCAGAAAGTCTTTTTGGCCCAGTTCGATGCCATAAAAAGTATTGCGGAAGAAGGACCTTGCGTGATTATCGGACGATGTGCAGATTATGCATTGGCTGAAAGAACAGATTGCATGAGTGTATTCTTCCATGCAGATATGCCGACAAGAATTCGTAAAATCGCTAAACAGTTTGATATTACGGATGCAAAAGCGAAAGATAAGATTTTAAAGACAGATAAGAAAAGAGCAAGTTATTATAATTATTATACCAGTAAGCGCTGGGGTGAAGCTGCTTCCTATGATCTGTGCATCAACAGTGGTTTGTACGGAGTTGACGGAAGCGTGCAGTTAGTTCTGGACGCGCTGGCAATAAGGGAGAAAAAATAATAATGAAATGGAAGTGGGATAAAAAATATATACAGATTGGTATTGTCGCTTTCAGTGTCGTTGCGGCAAGCTTGCTGTTTTATTTTGCTATCTTTCATATGTCAACACTTTTAACCGGTCTGAAGGCACTTTATACTATTTTGGCGCCAATTGTATATGCATTGGTGATATCGTATATTTTGTGGCCGGTGGTACGGTTCGCGGAAGATAAGGTGATTTATCGTTTTCTAAACAGCAGGAAATGGAAGCCGGGCACGAAAGTCCGTCATTTGATTCGCATGCTTTGCGTCATTTTTGCCCTGTTTTTGGAATTATTGGTGATTTATGGATTAATGTCCATGCTGCTTCCGGAATTGATTAACAGTATTACAAATATTACAGATAGCTTTCCCCGCTATATTTCCAATATTGAGGCGGGGGTTTCCAATCTTTTAAAGAATAGTCCTGAAATGGAGCAAATGTCCAGCGAGATATTATCTACGGTTATGGTGCAGCTTGAAGATTGGCTATCCGAAGATTTACTTCCTCATATTAGTGAAATCATGATGAATTTTTCAACAGGATTTTTAAATATTTTGATCTTCTTGAAAAACTTTCTGATTGGTTCTATGATTTCTATTTACTTATTATATGGAAAAGAAAAATATATTGCTCATGCAAAAAAATTTTTCTACTGTCTGTTTTCTGTGGAAACGGCAAACAATATTCTGCGGGATTTTCGATTTGTCAATAAAACGTTCGGCGGTTTTATTATGGGCAAAATTGTGGATTCTATGATTATCGGTGTGTTATGTTATATCGGAATGCTTGCGTTTAATTTCCCTTATGCAGTATTGATTAGTGTGGTTGTAGGTGTAACCAACGTCATTCCCTTTTTTGGTCCTTATATTGGTGCCATACCCAGTGCCATTTTGATATTCATGGTGAATCCCATTCAATGTCTTTACTTTGTTATTTTTGTATTGATCTTACAGCAATTTGACGGTAATTTCCTTGGTCCGAAGATTTTAGGCGGTTCTACCGGGTTGTCCGGTTTTATGGTTATCGTGGCCATCTTAGTTGGCGGTGGTTTGTTTGGTGTAGTCGGCATGTTTGTGGGAGTTCCGGTCTGTGCCATTATCTGTACGATTGTGGCAGATCATGTTAGTATGAAACTCAAAAAGAAGCGGCTGCCGGATGATCTGGATTCATATATTGGTATCGATCATGTGGATATGGAGACACGAAAACCGGTTTTTATTTCCGATATTGAAGAAAATCAAATGGTTTTCCGAAATTATGGTAATAAAAAACACAATCGATTCCTCGATTTCCTGATGGGCACCGACGATGAAGAAGAAGGAGAAGATACGACTCCTGATACGAAGGATACGGAAGATACAAATCATAAATAAGAAAAGCAGGAATGTTTTGTTTACATGCGAGCATGACCCATCTATTTCTGCAATTTGACACATTCCTGAATAGTTGCAAATTGACTGAAAATAAATACAATTTTGTAGGTTTACAATACATGTGTTACAACTGAATAATTAAAAGACGGAAATACC
>CAYRTA010000025.1:0-23913 GCA_964427045.1 uncultured Hoministercoradaptatus sp.
GGACAAACGGTTTTCAAGACCGCCTCGTTATGACCACTTCGATACCTCTCCAAACTCTGCGATACAATTTTATGCCAATTCCCTTATGGAAAAAACCGGGAATTTATTTTCTCGCCCAGAGACATTTGCTATTCTATCATTCAAATTTCGATGTGTCAATACAATTTTTAAATGATTTTTACGGTTTTTTTCGACGTTCTATATCTTGTGTAAAAAATCTTCGGCAACAGCTAAATCTTCTGGTGTTGTAATTTTGATATTTTGATAGGAACCCTCATACATGTAAACCGGATGATCGCCGTAACGTTCCAAAACCATAGCGTCATCGGTGATCCCTGATCCATCATTATGCATCATTTTCGTATATGCAGCGTATATCAAACCATAGGAGAAAATCTGCGGCGTCTGCACATTCCATACATCTTTCCGGTCCGGCGTATCTATGACCTGGCCGCTGGCATCAACAATTTTAACGGTGTCTTTCGACGGCATACCAGCAACACAAGCCCCTTTTTCCCGCACACATTTTAATCCGCGTTCCAACAGTTCTTCCGTAATAAAAGGCCTGGCACCATCATGAATAAAAACATAGTCCGTATTCCTGCAGGCCAAAAGTCCCTGATACACCGAATGATACCGCTCCCTCCCGCCGGATACGATGCGGGATACCTTAGTAAATCCATATGCATCCACGATATGTTCACGGCAATAAGCGATCTCTTCTTCTCCCGTTACCAAAATGATCTCATCCATCCAGCTGCAATTTTGAAAACATTGTAAAGAATAATAGACAACCGGATACCCCTGAATCTTTAAAAACTGTTTTGGCACATCACTTTTCATCCGCTTTCCCTGACCCGCAGCCAATACTATCGCCGTACATTTCATAACCGATTACCGTTTTCCTCTACTTTCCAGCATTCTTTGCCCAATTGCTAAAACATGAATTCCCTTACTGTATCACTGTTCTCCCAATTTCAAAAAACATGTATTTCCTTATTATTACCGTTCTCCCAATTTCAAATTAGGCACCGCGTTTAAGTCCAGTCCATGACGGGTTCCTTTCTGATATTCATAGTAGGCCGCCACACCAATCATTGCGGCATTGTCCGTACAAAAAATCGGTGAAGGATAATAAAATGTTATGCCAGCCTCTTTGCACGCTTTCTCCATGCATGCACGCAGCGTCCGATTGGAAGCTACGCCGCCGGCAATTGCCAGTTTATCCATATGGTAGTTCCTGGCTGCGGCTACTGCTTTCTCTGTCAGTGTATCTACTACCGCTTTTTGAAAAGAAGCCGCCACATCCGCTTCCCGGACAGGAAGGTTTTGCATATGACATTTATTAATATAATTAAGCACTGCCGACTTCACACCGCTAAAACTGAAATCATACGGGCCGTCTTCCAGTTTTGCCTTGGGAAAAGAAATCGCATTCGGGTTTCCTTCCCTGGACAATTGATCGATCTTCGGGCCGCCCGGATAACCAAGCCCAATAGCACGGGCCACTTTATCAAAAGCCTCTCCCGCAGCATCATCCCTTGTCCGTCCCAAAATTTCAAATTCCCCGTAATCTTTTACAATCACCAGATGGGTGTGTCCTCCGGAAACAATCAGGCACATAAATGGCGGTTCCAGCTCCGGATGCTCTATATAATTTGCAGATACATGGCCTTCAATATGATGCACACCCACCAAAGGCAGATGACTGGCATAGCTGATGGCTTTTGCCTCTGCCACGCCTACCAGCAAGGCCCCCACGAGCCCTGGTCCGTAAGTAACGCCGATGGCATCCAAATCTTTCAGTGTCACCCCGGCTTCCTTTAGCGCCTGCTCAATAACCTGATTAATCTTTTCAATATGTTTACGGGAAGCGATCTCAGGAACGACTCCCCCGTATAAAGTATGCAAATCAATCTGGGAGGATATGATGTTAGATAATATGGTTCTTCCATTTTTCACCACGGAAGCCGCAGTTTCATCGCAGGAACTCTCAATGGCCAAAATCAGGGTATCCTTCTTACTCATTTGCTTCCTCCTTTTCATCCTCAAACATCAAATCTACAGATTTTCCGTCTTTTCCCGGATAACTGTCGGGAAATATCCCGCGTACATCCTTCATATACTCTTCCGGCCGTATCAGGGAAGGGCTGAAATGGGTCAGCCACAGTTCGCCCACCTTTGCAGCTTTTGCAAGCTGCGCCGCCTCATACATCATCATGTGCTTATATTCTCTGGCTTTTGCTTTCTTCTCCGGTTCCCCATACATGCCTTCGCAAATCAAAAGGTCCGAATGCGCCGCATGGATTTCCATAGAGCGGGTCGGGCGGGTATCGGTGCAGTAAGTAACCTTTAGCCCTTTTCGCTTCGGGCCGAGAACCATATCCGGTGTATACACCGTCCCATCTTCACCGGTAATCGTCTGTCCCTTTTGCAGCGGATTCCAATATTTTACAGGAATGCCATTGGTTTTCGCATTTTCCACGGAAAATTTACCGCCCCGTTCTATTTCAACGGTATAGCCATAACACAGGACATTATGATTTACTTTAAAAGCAGTGATCCGATAACCATGGAAACAAAATGTCTGCTCGGAACCTTCAATTTCATGAAAGATAATAGGGAATGGTAATTCCGGCGCTATTACGCGCAGCGCACTGACCACCCTCTCCAGTCCTTTCGGTCCAATCATGATCAGGGGTTCCTTGCGCTCCGTGTTTCCCATGGTCAACAGAAAGCCTGGCAGGCCGCCAATGTGATCCCCATGATAATGGGTAAAACAGATCACATCCACCGCCTTAAAACTCCAGCCTTTACTTTTTAATGCCACCTGAGTTCCTTCCCCACAGTCAATCAGTAGATTGCTGCCGTTATATCTGGTCATTAATGCAGTCAGATAACGGCGCGGCAGCGGCATCATGCCGCCGGTTCCCAACAAACAAACATCTAACATATCATTCCTCAACTCTCCGTTTACGATAAAAGTTCCGTCCGTTCCTTTCTGGAAACAGGAATCCGGAACCTGGCAATCATGGCATCGTAACATGCCTCACACAAATCAAACTGATGGTTTTCACCATCCTTTTCTGAAAAATATCCCCACTCCGTCTGCACATAACAGCAGCCATCCATCAGGATTCCATCTTTCAGTTTCAGTTCCTTACCACAACTATTACAAATGATTTTTGCAATTTTATCATTTTCGTATATTCTCATTGATATCCTCCTTGCTGAATCTCTACTCTTTTGTTTCAGCCACATGATATCAAAAATTGTCTGAAAATCCTACCGGGAATCACTGGAAGTTCCCTTATAATCTATAATCCCTTCTCCCAGCGCATCACCAGACCGTCCTCCTGAAATTCTTCATAATAATTCTTGCGGATTCCAATCTGTTCAAATCCCTGCTTCTCATACAGGCGAATGGCAGCCTGGTTTCCCGCGCGCACTTCCAAAAAGATACGGATAACCCCTGCTTCCGTCAGGGATGTTTTCAACTGGTCCATCAGAAGATTACCAATCCCCTGATGTTGTCTTTCTTTACAAACGGCCACCTGAAGCACATCGCTTTCATCCACGGCAATCTGGGCGCCGCAAAAGCCTATGATCTGTTCCTGTTCCTCGGCCACCAGAAACAGGACATCGCTTCGCAGCAAAAATGAAAAAAATCCAGTTTCGCTCCAAGGTTGTCTGAACATACTATTTTCAATCTCCATGACCGCTTCCAGGTCATCCAACTCCATCGGTCTGATCTCTATCATGACTGCTCCGTTTCTCTCTTTTCCGGTTTTGCCATATCAATTTCACTATGGCCATTGCCTGTTTTTCATCCGGTCATCCGCCTTACTGTGGTTTCGCCGCGTTCTGTCTGGCCAGTTCCCGCTCCGCCCTCTCCCGTTCTGCCTGGGAAACACGCAAATACTCCGGTCTATGTTCAGCCGCAGTTTCCATCTGCCCATTATGGTAGTATTTCATACCCAACGCAGCCACGGCTCCGGCTCTCTGTCTGGATAAATGGGCTGGCGCAAAGGAATAGGGCACCTGCAGTTTCATTTGAATACTATCTTTGTAAACAGGAACACCATCGCCAAGAAACGTAACCGGGCTGCCCAATTGATTCAATTGCGCCAAAAGATCGTCCACAGCCACGGCCTTTTGATTTTCCACGACGCAGAGCTCATGGTTTCTGTATTCGTAAATTCCTGTATACACCTGATTTCGTCTGGCATCCATAATGGGGCAGATATATCCCTGCGCGTCATAAAGATTAGCTGCCAAAGCCTCCAGCGTAGGCACTCCCAAAAGAGGTTTGTCAAGAGCCAGCCCCAGCCCTTTTGCGGTGGCGGAACCAATTCTAAGACCAGTAAAGGAGCCCGGACCTGCTGCCACTGCAATGGCATCGATCGTATTTAAATCCAGATCTATCATCCGTACCACTTCGTCCAGCATCGGCAGTAACGTTTGGGAATGTGTTTTTTTATAATTTACCGTGTACTCAGCCAGCATCTGGTCATCTTCCATAATTGCCACAGAGGCCACCAGACCAGAACTGTCCAGCGCTGCTATTCTCATAAGGTCTCCCCTTTCTCTTCCATGCCCGTCACACAAATACGGCGGTAATCAAAACCTTTTTCCAAATCCTTCTCAATCGTAACCTGTATCACGTCAGGCGGAAGTAATTCTTCTATCAGATTTGCCCATTCAATCATGCAGACACCCCGTCCAAAGAAATAATCATCATAACCGATTTCTTCCATTTCTTCTATATCACCGATGCGATACACATCAAAGTGATAAAAAGGCAGACGTCCCTCCTCATATTCCTGAATAATGGTAAAGGTAGGACTGCTGATCGGTTCTGTAATGCCCAGACCGGCCGCCATTCCCTGGGTAAATACGGTTTTACCAACTCCCAGGTCACCAATCAGCGTATATATTTGCCCTGGTCTGGCCTGTTCACCCAATCGTTTGCCGAAAGCAAACGTTTCCCCGGCATTGTTCGTCTCTATGATCATGGTTTTCCTCTTTTCTGCTCATTTAGCCCACAGGCACAGGTATTATAGCACAAACCTTCCGCCGCCGGCAATGTCTTACCTCACTTTTTATCTTTCCCGACTTTTACTTGCACCTTTTGTCGTCCCATATTATAATACTGATAATCTACGATGCCAGGGTCATTCAGTCATAAAGCCCGGAACAATCCGTATGGCATCTTTTGACCCCAACATCAATCTATTTTTGAAAAGGAGATTCAGTAATGGCAAATCCTATCATTACAATTACAATGAAAAACGGTGATGTGATGAAAGCGGAATTATATCCGGATATCGCTCCAAACACCGTGAATAATTTTATCAGTCTGATTAAAAAAGGATTTTATGATGGCTTGATCTTCCATCGTGTAATCCCTGGTTTTATGATTCAGGGCGGCTGCCCTGACGGAACGGGTATGGGCGGTCCCGGCTACAGCATCGCCGGCGAGTTTGCTCAGAATGGTTTTTCCAATAACCTGCGCCATACTCCTGGTGTATTATCCATGGCAAGAGCCATGCATCCGGATTCTGCCGGAAGCCAGTTCTTTATCATGCACGAGACTTCTCCTCACCTGGACGGAGCCTATGCGGCTTTCGGAAAAGTAACGGAAGGCCTGGATGTGGTTAACAAGATTGCTGCCACACGCACCGACTTTCGTGACCGTCCTCTGGAAGATCAGGTAATCGCTTCCATAACGGTGGACACGCAGGGTGTGGAATACCCGGAACCGGAGACTATCTAATCCTATATAACAAGCCTTTTCCGCAGTCAGACTGCCGGGGGCGGAGAATCCTGCGAAGCAGGATTCTTTTTTATTTCACCCATGCTATAAGGTCTGCTGGAAGCCGCGCAAAGCTTCCCCTGTCAAAACCTGTCCATTCAGCAGGGCATAGGGAAGCAGTTCCTCTTTGCCAAAACGGATTCGCCCGCTGGTGGCCTCTGTCAACGCTTTACACAGTTCGTTCCGTTCTTCAGCCGGCAAAATAATCGTTAAGCGCACCTGATCGGTGTACTCCGAATCTACCTGCGGAATTTTTCTTTCGCCCAGCAGATACTGAATCTTGCCAATACCAGAATAATCCGTATGTAAATCCAGCCGGATTCCCTGTTTCCGTTCAATGATCTGACTTTCAGCGATCCCCTGCTGAACAGCCTGGGAATAGGCCCGCACCAAACCTCCGGTACCAAGCAAAGTTCCGCCAAAATACCGGGTCACTACCACCACGGCCTGATATAAGCCGGCGCCCAGCAAAACATCCAGCATAGGGCGGCCGGCCGTCCCCTGAGGCTCTCCATCATCACTGCAGCGCAAAATTTCCCGATGATCACCCAAAACATAGGCGTAGCAGTTATGCCGGGCATCCCAATATTTCTTTTTCATTGCTTCAATAAACGCCAGCGCCTCTTCCTCCGTCTCTGCCAGCCGGAGATTTGCGATGAACCTGGATTTCTTTTCCACGATTTCTGCCGTATTTCCCTGATAAATTGTTTTATATTGACCCATTTCGGTTATTCTCCTTAATAAAAGGAATCAGTTTTCCTTCATTATAGTGGGATTAGACTGCAAATGCAAGCTGCCGCTAAAGAAGAATCCGGCACGGAACGATTCTTTTTCATTTTTTCCTTTTAATAGACAGGCTATTTTGCTATAATAACGTATAATAAAGGAGGTACTTGCATGAATTTTGGAAAAAATTCTACGCTGAAAAAGAGAAACAGTCTATCGTCTGCCGTCTCCCGTATGGGAAACAGCGCCGGCGTTACCGCACTGCGTCTCCTTTTTCTCAGTGTAACTGCCATTTGCGTGATGATCGTCTGCATGGGCGTCGGTGCATTCCGGGCAATTATAGACGGAACCCCCTCAATCTCAGAGGTTAATATCATGCCCATCGGTAATTCGACCTTTATTTATGACGCGGATGGAAATTTATTACAAAAGCTATCCGCCCCCACGGCCAACCGCCAGTCTGTCTCGATCGAGAAGATTCCGCTGGATATGCAGCATGCGATTGTTGCCATTGAGGACGAGAGATTTTATGAGCATAATGGTATTGATGTACGGGGTATCCTCCGTGCTTTTGCCAGCGGCGTAGCCAATGGATTCCATTTTAATGAGGGGGCCAGTACGCTGACTCAGCAGTTATTAAAAAATAACGTATTTACGGACTGGACCACAGAAGGCAGCGTGGAACGCTTCAAACGAAAAATTCAGGAACAATATCTTGCACTACAATTAGAAGCTTCTCTGACTGCGGAAGGTATGGACACAAAAAGTGTAATTCTGGAAAATTATCTGAATACCATCAATCTGTCCGCCGGCACCTACGGTGTACAAGCCGCGGCACAGCGTTACTTTGGAAAGGATATTCAGGATCTGACCCTTTCCGAATGTGCCGTATTGGCCGCCATTCCTCAAAATCCGTATGGGCTGAATCCTATCCGTTTCCCGGAAAAAAATGCGGAACGGCGCCAGAAGGTTTTGAAAAACATGCGGGATCAGGGCTATATCACACAGGAAGAATATGAGGAGGCGCTGGCAGACAATGTTTACGAGCGAATCCAGGAAACCGCTTCCGCCACGTCAACATCGGCACCCTACTCTTATTTTGTGGATGAACTGACTTCCCAGATCATCAATGATCTGCAGGAACAATTGGGTTACACCAAAATCCAGGCGCAGACTGCGCTTTACAGCGGCGGTCTTAAGATTTATACCACTCAGGATCCGGACATTCAGGCTATCATGGATGAGGAATATCAAAACGAAGAGAATTTCCCGGCAAATACCCAGATAGGTCTTGAATGGGCACTGTCGGTTCAGAAAGCGGACGGAACCACCCAAAATTACAGCAAAGAAATGATGAAAGTTTATTTCCTGGATCAGGGATACGATGATTTCGATCTGCTCTTTGATACTGAGGAAGAAGCACAGCAGTACATCGACCAGTATAAGGCGGCTGTTGTAGGCGAAGGAGAACAGATTATCGCCGAAAGTGTAAGTTATGCGGCTCAGCCTCAGTCGTCCATGGTTATCATTGATCAGCATACCGGCTACGTGAAAGCATTGGTCGGCGGCCGGGGGAAAAAGACGGCCAGCCTGACATTGAACCGGGCCACCGATACCTACCGGCAGCCAGGTTCCACCTTTAAACCACTGGCTGTATATGGTCCGGCCATTAATGATTTTGATATGACACTGGCTACCACCTATGTGGACCAGGCCATCCAATATCAGGAAAACGGGAAAACCGTAAAAAATGCTTATAGTGGTTATCTGGGTACTATGACCATCCGGGACGCCCTGAAAATTTCCTGTAATACCATTGCAATCCAGTGCTTCTGGGATATTTCTCCCCGGCTGGGATATGAATATCTGAAACGGCTGGGATTTGAAAAAGTCACGGATTATGAAGTCATAAACGGAAAAGTATTCGATGATGCCAGAGAACCTACCGCTCTCGGCGGTATCACAAACGGTGTTTCCACGTTGGAATTGACTGCCGCATATGCGGCGCTCGCCAATAACGGAACCTATATCAAACCGATCTTCTATACAAAAATTCTGGATAATAACGGAAATGTACTTTTGGAAAACGAACCGGAAGAGACACAGGTTTTCGAGGAAAGTACGGCGTTTTTGCTTACCAGCGCTCTGCAAACCGTTGTGCAGGAAGGTACGGCAGCAGGACTCGGCCTTAGTAATATGCCGGTGGCCGGTAAAACGGGTACCACTTCCGCAACCCGTGACGTATGGTTTGTGGGCTACACGCCATATTATACCTGTGCTGTATGGGCCGGTTACGATACGAATGAGTATCTGACAGAAGATTGCAAAACATTCCACAAAACATTGTGGAAGAAGGTTATGAGCCGCATTCATGAGAATCTGCCCACTGCCAGCTTCAATATGCCTTCGACGGTCCAGGAGGCTACGATCTGTACGGAAACCGGACTTCTGGCCGGTCCCGGTTGTCCTACCCGGACGGAATATTTCGAAGTTTCGACCATTCCAACGACCCGCTGTATGCAGCATTATGTGGCGCCTACTCCGGAACCCACTCCGGAACCAGAACCGGACGATCCTGACAATACCAACGAGAACAACGGATCAGGCGGTTCTTCCAATGAGGGTACCACTTCACCGGAAGAAGGTTCCGGCGGCGGAAACACAGGGACAGAACAACCGCCTGTTGCCGATCCGGATGCCGGTAACGGAGGCGGCGATTCATCACCGGAAGGATAAAAAAGGATCCTGTACGGAGCGCTTTCTTATTTCATAGGAAATCATGTTGTGCTAAGAACAAAATAAGTTTGCCAGGCCGCACCGCCTGGCAAACTTATTTTATGTATATCCATATATTTTTTTGTATTTTATTCAACCACCAGTTTTGCAGCCCCGTAAATACCGGCATCGTTATCCAGCTTTGCCAGAACGATCGGTGTATCCTTACAGGTAACAAACGTATGCTGACGATAATATTTCTGTACAACATCAATCAGTGGCTGTCCTGCCTTGGAAACGCCGCCGCCGATAACAATAACTTCCGGATCAACTACACAGGAGAATATTGCCAAAGCCTTTCCAAGATAGCGGGCAAACTGATCAACAATCTGCGCTGCCACTTCGTCGCCGGCCTTATATGCATCAAATACGGATTTAGCACTGATTCTTGTGGAGTTCAAAACCGTATCTTTCTTCGTTTTTGCCAGTACTTTCTTAGCAATACGAACAATACCCGTTGCGGAAGCATATTGTTCCAGACATCCTGTATTTCCGCAGTTGCAATATTCCTCTTCCGTGTCATCCACGCTTGCATGTCCGATCTCTCCGCCTGCGCCATGAGCACCAGTGACAATCTTTCCGTCAACGATAATACCACCGCCGACACCGGTTCCCAGTGTTGCCATAACCAGATTTGAATTGCCTTCTCCGCCGCCTTTCCACATCTCACCTAAAGCGGCAACATTAGCGTCGTTTCCAACCTTTACCGGAATACCGCCGCCGAGTAAATCCTCCAGAATATTCGCAACCATAGTATAACCCCAATGGAGATTAACTGCTACCGCTACCTCACGTTCGCGGATAACCGGTCCCGGTACTCCGATGCCAACACCAACAATATCCGATTTCGCAATGGCCTTTTCTTCAATTTTCTTCTTAAGGGTCGCTGCTATGTCAGGGAGAATCCTTTTTCCCTGATCCTCCGTATGGGTCTTGATCTCCCACTTGTCGCGAAGATCACCTTCTGTGGTAAAAAGACCGCACTTTACGGTTGTGCCTCCAATGTCAATTCCAAAACAATAAGCCATTATTTAGTCCTCCTTCTTTCTGGCCAGATTAGCCTGTACACGATTGTACAACTCCTGTGCCGCATTATAACCCATTTTTTTCTGTCGGTGATTAACTGCGGCCGCCTCAACAATAACAGCCAGATTTCTTCCCGGACGAATCGGAAGCGAATGACAGACAACACGATTTCCCAGAATCTCCGTATATTCTTCATTTAACCCCAGACGATCGTATTCTTTGTCCCGGCTCCACTCCTCCAGCTTAATCACCAAATCAATGGACTGGGTGTTTTTTACACTCTCCACACCAAACAGCGTTTTTACGTCAATGATACCGATACCCCGCAATTCAATGAAATGACGGGTAATATCGGGAGCGGCTCCTACCAGTGTTACATCACTTACTTTGCTGATTTCAACCACATCATCGCTCACCAACCGATGCCCTCGTTTAATCAGTTCCAAAGCAGCCTCACTTTTCCCGATGCCGCTTTCGCCCATGATCAGGACACCCTCGCCATAAACGTCCACCAGAACTCCATGGATAGAAATGGAAGGCGCCAACTGAACGGTCAGCCAACGAATGATCTCCGCCATAAAATTCGATGTTGTTTTCTCCGTTCCAAGAACTGGTACCATATACTTTTCCGCCAGAAAAAGCATATCCTCATCTGGTTCAGCCAGTCTGGTAAAGATCACACAGGGAACTTTTTTTGAAATGAAATTTTCAAACCGCCGCAGCTTTTCATCACGGTCCAGATGCGTCAAATACGAAAATTCAACGTTTCCGATAATCTGAACGCGGCTGGATGCAAAATGCTTAAAATAGCCTGCCAGCTGCAATGCGGGACGATTAATATCCGGTAATGTAATGCGAACTTGTTCCATATCTACTTCCGGTGTCAAATTCTTAAGATTCATTTCCTCAACCAGTCTCGTCAGCTTAACTGCTTTCATATTACGCCTCCTATAAATCTCTTTTTCTATTTTAACACATGCTCTTTCTCACTGCAATGGAAAAACAAATAGACCTTTTCCGCCGCCAGCCGGTTCATAGACGGCACAGCAGCCAGCTCCTCCTGGCTTGCCTTGCGAATGGATTCTATGGACTTAAAATATTGAATCAGCGCCTTTCTGCGTGCAGGCCCAATGCCTTCAATATCGTCCAGAAGGGAATGTACCTGTTCTTTGCTGCGCAAAAGCCGGTGATATTCGATGGCAAAACGGTGGACCTCATCCTGAATACGGGTAATCAGCTTAAAACCTTCTGTAGAATGACTGATGGGAATCTCCTGGTCGCGGTAATACAAACCTCTGGTCCGGTGATGGTCATCTTTCACCATACCACAGACGGGAATTGGAAGGCCCAGCTTATCAAGAACCTCCTCGGCAATATGCACCTGGCCCTTTCCGCCATCCATCAAAATCAAATCCGGGAAAGCGGCAAAGCCTCCTTCCTGTTCTTTCTCTTTCTCGTTTAGTCCGCGGACAAAACGGCGGGTCAGCACTTCTTCCATACTGGCATAATCGTCCGGTCCCTGTACCGTTTTAATCTTGAATTTCCGATAGTCGTTTCGCTTCGGTTTCCCATGCTCATAGACAACCATGGACCCCACCGATTCAAAACCGCTGATATTGGAAATATCATAAGATTCTACCCGGGAAAGGTGTTCCAGCCCAAGAAGATCGGCAATCTCTTTTAAAGCTCCAATGGTACGTCCTTCTTCCCGCTTCAGTTTCTCCCGGTCCTGAGTCAGAACCATATGGGCATTCCGTGCCGCCAACTCCACCATTTTTTCCTTAGAACCTTTTCTGGGTACACGAATATGCACTTTCTGGCCGCGCTTTGCGCTCAGCCATTCTTCTAACACCGGAATTTCCTCAATTTCATACTGTAACATCAATTCCCGGGGCACAAAAGGTGTCCCGGAATAAAATTGCTTTACAAAGTTTAATAAAACCTGGTTTTTGGCCGCGTCTGCGGCGATTTTCAGGTAAAAATGATCGCGGCCGATCATTTTCCCGTCCCGGATAAAAAAGACCTGTACAACCGCGTCTTCCTCGTCCATGGCCATGGCTATGACATCCTTATCCATGCCCCTGCTTCCGGTAATTTTCTGACGTTCTCCAATCCGGCGGATACTGTCAATCAGATCCCGGTACTGGGCAGCCTCCTCAAACCGCAGTTCCTCAGATGCCTGGAGCATCTTTCCTTCCAGTTCCTTTACTAACTTTTTATATTCACCATTTAAAAAATCCAGTACTCCATCAATTTGCTTGCGGTATGCTTCCTGGGAAATATATCCCTGGCAGGGACCTTTGCACTGACCAATGTGATAGTAAAGACAGGGCCTGTCCTTTCCGATATCTTTGGGCAGATTTTTATTGCAGGTACGCACATGATACAGTTTCCGCAGTAATTCCAGCACCTCTTTCACTGCCCCGGCACTGGAGTAGGGACCATAATACTTACTTTTATTTTTCTTCATTTCCCGGGAAAACAATACCCGGGGATATTCTTCTTCAACGGTCACCCGTATATAGGGATAGGTCTTATCATCCTTCAGCATCGTATTGTATTTGGGCCGATGCTCTTTGATCAGATTACATTCCAGGACCAGCGCTTCCAATTCTGAATCGGTAATGATATACTCGAACCGGGCAATCTGCTGCACCATCTGTTCTTTACGGATTCCCAGGTTGCGGCTGTTTTGAAAGTATTGCCGCACCCGGTTTTTCAGACTGATCGCCTTACCCACGTAGATAATTGTATCTTTTTCATCATGCATGATATAAACGCCTGGTTTGCCCGGCAGTTTCTTCAATTCTTCCTGAATATCAAACATGGTTCTCCACCTGATTTTCTGCTCGTTCCTCAGACTGCATTTGTACCGCTTCCTCTGCCGGAAGCTCTGCTGCCGGAGTATCCGCCGGGATTTCCGCAGAAGGCTCCACAGCAGCCTCTTTTGGACGTTCCACCTCATGGAAGATTTCCATAAATTCTTTCCCTGTAATGGTTTCCCGTTCAATCAAAAACGCGGCGATCTTATCCAGAGTCTTCCGATGAGCCAGCAACATCTCTTTGGCCTGATCATAAGATTTTTTCAAAAGAATCATCACTTCATGATCAATTTCCGTAGCAGTAGCATCACCGCAATTCAAAGTGGCCCGTCCCGACAGATATTCATGATCTACCGTGGCAAGCCCCATAAGACCGAACCTTTCCGACATACCGTACTGGGTTATCATGGCTTTGGCAACCTGTGTTGCCTTCTCAATATCGTTGGCGGCGCCTGTTGTGACATTACCAAAAACAATCTCCTCAGCCGCCCGTCCTGCCAGATAGCCCACCAGCATGGTCTCTAATTCTGTCTTTGTATTCAAATATTTTTCTTCCTCCGGTACCTGCATGACATAGCCAAGGGCACCCATGGTGCGGGGCACGATGGTGATCTTTTGTACCGGTTCCGCATCTTTCATCAGCGCGCTGACCAGCGCATGCCCCACTTCATGATAAGAGACAATTCTGCGCTCTTCCTGGCTGAGAATGCGGTCTTTCTTCTCTTTACCGACCAGAACCACTTCCACGGCCTCAAACAAATCTCTCTGGGAAACAGCCTTGCGTCCATTTTTAACGGCCAAAATAGCGGCTTCGTTAATCATATTGGCAAGGTCAGAACCCACAGCTCCCGAGGTTGCCAGAGCAATGGCATCCAAATCCACGGTTTCATCCAATGACACATCATGGGAATGTACTTTCAGAATATTCACACGGCCTTTTAAATCCGGACGCTCCACAATAACCCGGCGGTCAAAACGGCCCGGCCGAAGCAGGGCCGGATCCAAAATCTCCGGACGGTTGGTGGCTGCCAGAATTAAAACACCTTTGGAGGAATCAAAACCATCCATTTCAGCCAGCAGCTGGTTTAATGTCTGCTCGCGCTCGTCATTGCCGCCTCCATAACGGCTGTCACGGCTCTTTCCGATGGCGTCTACCTCATCAATAAAAATAATACAGGGGGCATTTTTCTTTGCTTCTTCAAACAAATCACGGACACGGGAAGCACCCACGCCGACAAACATTTCCACAAAATCGGAACCAGATAAGGAGAAAAAGGGTACATGGGCTTCGCCGGCTACTGCGCGCGCCAGCAACGTTTTACCGGTACCCGGAGGTCCCACCAAAAGCACGCCCTTGGGAAGTCTGGCACCGATAGAGGTATATTTCTGGGGATTATGAAGAAAGTCCACCACTTCCTGCAGTGACTCCTTAGCCTCGTCCTCACCGGCCACATCCTTAAAAGTAACACCGGTTTCCTTCTGGACATAAGCTTTCGCCCGGCTCTTTCCAACACCGCCGGGGCCGCCCATACCACCCATTCGTTTCATAAGCCAGTTCATACCTACAATCAACAAAAGGAACGGCACAACCAGTGAGGCAATCGTATAGATCACACTACCGGTAGTATCCGGCTGAATTTCGTTAAAGGTGATATCCACATCATTTTTTTCTTCTGCCTCCAAAAGCCGGGCAGTCAATGTCGTGCCATCCTCCATAGCCGTGGTGGAATACGTATACTCCATACCATCCGCAGAGGCTTTTCTCGGTTCGATTGTCAGAACCCCGTTCCGCAACTCCACCGATTTTACATTTCCCTCATCCAGCATCTCAAGGAATTTATCATACGTAATCTCTTTCGACGATGAATTGCTCATCACATTGCTGAATAAAGTCCATATTAAAAGTGTAACCAGTACACATACCAACAATATCAGTAATGACGAACGGTTTTTCTGTCCGTTGGGATCACGCGGATCGCCGCCGCCATTATTATTAAATAAATCGGGCTTCTGACTCATAGCTCCTCCTTCCAAAATCCATGTAGGATTCTTTTTCATTATATAGATTCCATGGGGATAAATCAACTAAATTTATTTCAGTTTTGGGTAGCGTACCCGACATCATTTGTTGTATACTGTAGAATGTATTTCAAAATGCAATGAGCAATACTTTTACAGGAGGAGAAGAATATGAAGATTGGATTTGACAATCAAAAATATCTCTCCATGCAGTCCGAACATATCCGGGAGCGTATCAGTCACTTTGACAATAAACTCTACCTGGAATTCGGCGGCAAACTGTTCGATGACTATCATGCTTCCCGCGTCCTGCCTGGTTTTGCCCCGGACAGCAAACTTCAGATGCTGCTGCAGCTGTCCGACCAGGCAGAGATCGTCATCGTGATCAGTGCAGGAGATATTGAAAAAAATAAAATCCGCGGTGATCTTGGCATCACCTATGACAATGATGTACTGCGTCTTCGCAAAGCCTTTACCGACATGGGACTGTATGTCAGCAGTGTGGCCATCACTCAGTATACAGGGCAAAACGGCGCTTACCAGTTTAAAAAGCGTTTGGAAAAAATGGGCATTCCTGTTTATATTCTTTACCGGATTGACGGCTATCCAAACAATATTCCTCTGATTGTCAGTGATGAGGGATATGGAAAAAATGATTACATTAAAACCACAAGACCTCTGGTGGTAATTACCGCACCCGGACCGGGCAGCGGCAAAATGGCCACCTGTCTTTCCCAGTTATATCACGAACACAAACGTGGCGTCCGGGCCGGCTACGCCAAATTTGAAACCTTCCCGATCTGGAATCTTCCGCTGCAGCATCCGGTCAATCTGGCCTATGAAGCTGCCACCGCAGATCTAAACGATGTAAACATGATCGATCCGTTCCATCTGGAAGCTTACGGAAAAACCACCGTCAACTATAACCGGGACGTAGAAATCTTCCCGGTACTGGAGGCCATGTTTGACCGTATCTTTGGCAAATGCCCCTATCAGTCACCTACGGATATGGGCGTTAATATGGCCGGTAATTGTATTATCGACGATGCGGTCTGCTGCGAAGCTTCCCGCCAGGAAATCATCCGCCGCTATTATGAAGCCAAATGCGGGCTGATAAATGAAACCAAGAAGGAAGAAGAGGTTTATAAACTGGAGTTGTTGATGAAACAAGCCCGCATAAGCCCCAATGACCGCCGTGTCGTTCCTGCCGCGCTTGATAAAGCCCAGGAGACGGGAAAGCCTGCTGCCGCTATGGAACTGCCGGACGGCTCTATCATCTACGGCAAAACCTCAGATTTGCTGGGTCCTTCCGCCGCCCTGATTTTAAATGCATTAAAAGAGTTGGCAGGCATCGACCACGAAGTGGATGTAATCGCCCCCACTGCCATCGAACCGATTCAGATTCTGAAGACCGAATATCTGGGAAGCAAAAATCCCCGCCTTCATACCGATGAGGTTCTGATTGCCCTCTCCAGCACGGCCGCTTTCAGCGAAAACGCAAAGAAAGCTCTGAATCATTTATCTTTGTTAAAGGGCTGTCAGGTTCACGTATCCGGCCCTCTGGCTCCCGTAGATATCCGGATCTTTAAACGTCTGGGAATCCAGCTTACCTACGAACCGGTATAAAACCACGGAATAACAAAATCCCCGGATTTTGAAATCAGAATGAATAAGCTGAATAAACAGGATGAATAAACAGAATCTCCGGATCATACGCATCCTGAGAAAAGAGACAAGAAGAGAGACAAGAAAGAGGCAATAATAAAAAGATTCCACCCGCAAAGCGAATGCATTACTTGCATCCGGCTTTGACTTGTGGAATCTTTTTTATTTCCGCAGGGGCCTAATAGTCCGCTGCCTGCAGCAGGGATATTGCCTGCTTTTCTTTCAGTATTATTTTAAGCAATGCCTAAGCTTCGCGATATCCATCCGGATTATTGCTCTGCCATCTCCAGGAATCTCTGCACATATCTTCCATATCGTATTCAGCTACCCAGCCAAGTTCCCGTTCTGCTTTCTTTGGATCGCAGTAACACATAGCAATATCGCCCGCCCTTCTCGGTTTGATCTGATAAGGCAGCTCATGACCGCAGGCCTTGCTGAATGCTTTCACAACATCTAATACACTGTAACCATGTCCCGTACCCAGATTATAAACGCGTACTTCTGCCTCTTCCTGGAATTTTGCCAGGGCTTTCACATGACCTTTTGCCAGATCAACGACGTGAATATAATCTCTGACTCCTGTGCCATCCGGCGTATCATAGTCATTTCCAAACACGCCTACACATTCCAGTTTACCAATGGCAACCTGTGCCACATAAGGAAGCAGATTATTCGGAATTCCTTTCGGGTCTTCGCCGATCCGGCCGCTTTGGTGAGCACCGATGGGGTTAAAGTAACGCAGTAAAATCACACTCCACTCCGGATCAGCGGTATGCAGGTCTGTCAAAATCTGTTCCAGCATCCATTTGGTCCAGCCATAAGGATTGGTACAGGTACCCTTCGGGCATTCTTCCGTAATCGGAATGAAGGCCGGATCGCCATAAACCGTAGCCGAAGAACTAAATATAATCTTCTTCACGTTATGGTTTTTCATGGCCGTAATCAGATTCAATGTTCCGGCTATATTATTTTCATAATATTCTACCGGTTTTACAACAGATTCTCCAACCGCTTTTAAGCCGGCAAAATGGATCACTGCATCGATGGCTTCCTTCTCAAAAATGTCTTCCATAGCCTGTGCATCACGGATATCCGCCAGATAAAACGTCAGCGTTTTTCCTGTAATTTCCTCTACCCGTTTCAGTGCCTTCTCACTGGCATTATAGAGATTGTCAACCACGACTACCTCATGACCAGCCTGCAGCAGTTCTACACAGGTATGACTTCCGATATATCCTGCACCGCCGGTTACTAAAATTCTCATACTCTCAATTCCTTTCTGCAAAAGCTTGTTTTAAGTTTTTTATTTTATTCTGGTTGTGTGTTCTTCCGCCAGAGAAGCTGCTCTCCGGAACAGGAAAAAGCCAATCAGAAAAATGAACGCAATGGCTCCCACGCCGAAATTTGTTTTTCCCGTCATTTGACTCACCACGCCTACCAGCGTGGTTCCCATAAAGGACGCACCTTTGCCGCAAATATCCAAAAGTCCGAAATATTCGCCTGATTTTTCCGCCGGGATGATTTTGGTAAAATAGGAGCGGGACAAAGCCTGTATACCGCCCTGGAACATACCGACACAGACCGCCAGAATCCAGAACTCATACTGCTTATCCAGCTGAATCGCATACAGAACAATGAAAAAGTATGCGGCAATACACACCTGGATTAAAACTGTGGTGTTAAATTTCTTAGCCAGCCGGGCAAATAAAAGGCAAAACGGGCACGCCACAATCTGGGTTACCAAAAGAGCAATCAAAAGACCCGTACTGTCAAGCCCCAGGGATTCTCCGTAAGCCGTAGCCATGTCAATGATCGTATAAACTCCGTCAATATAGAAAAAGAATGCCAGCAAAAACATGAAAATCGGCTTCTCCTTTTTCATCTCTTTCAGAGAGGTCCACAGCCGCCCAAAACTTCTGCGGAGAATCTGTCCCTGATTTTCCACGTAATAGATCTGCTTATACTGTTTTAAAAGGGGCACTGTGATGACAAACCACCAAACAGCCGTCAAAATGAAGGTAATACCCATAGCCATCGTCATGGAAAGGCCCAGATTTTCATGCTGCAGCACCAGCACCAGACCGATTACAAAAGGAATACAGCTTCCGATATATCCCCAGGCATAGCCGAAAGAAGAAATATCATCCACCCTGTCCTCTGTGGTAACGTCTGTCAGCATGGCATCGTAAAAGACCAGGCTGGAAGAAAATCCCACCTTGGCAATTACATAAATGACAAGAAATATCAGCCATTGCGTCACCAGACCCATGGCCGCGCAGCCGATGGTTCCGACTAACAGCGTGACCGTAAATACTTTCTTTTTCAGGTTTTTCGTATCGGCCACCGCACCAAAAATGGGTCCGATAAATGCCACCAAAAGTGTGGCGATTGACGTGGCATAACCCCAATAGGCCAGATAATTGGCAGAACTGATATCCGCTTCTCCGGCCAGATAATTGAAATAGATTGGTATAATGGTTGCCGCCAACAGTACAAAAGCAGAATTACCTACATCGTACAAGACCCATGCCTTTTCCAATTTCGTGAGTTTCATAGAGCCCTCCTTTTTTAAGCGGAAATATTATTCCAGAGAAATCTGTACTTTAATTTCCTGATTATCCTTTTGATTTAACCGGCGAAAGGCATCTGCTCCCTGTTCCAGCGGAAATACACTGGTTACCAGATCCTCCACCTGCAGCTTCTCTTTCGCCAGCATCTGAGCGGCTTCTTCCATCTCATTGGTAAACATATAGCTTCCGTAAAATTTCACACCCCGGCCTACGATCTCCATGGGATCCAATTTAACCATTTCATGCATCAGCGCCACCAAAACAATGGTCCCGCCATTTCGAACCAGTTCAAAAGACTGATTTATGGCACTTCCCACACCGGCCGCAATAATCACACGGTCTGCGCCGTAACCACCGGTCAACTGCCGAATCCGCTCAACGGGATTCTCTTTTTCCGCGCAGATTACCGCCGAAGCGCCGAACGAGCGGGCCATTTCCAGACGATTCTCCATGATATCAATACAAAACACCTTTGGCACGCCCAGTGCTTTCAAAAACTTTAAGATCAGTAAGCCAATCGGTCCTGTGCCAATGATGGCTACCGTTTCTTCTTCCTTTGTATGGCCCAGCTTCGCACAGGCCAAGGTGACGCCGCAAGGTTCTAACATAGCGGCGGCCTTATATGATACCGTATCCGCCAGAGGAATGACCATGGACTCTCTGACGATTACATACTCCCGCATGGCTCCGTCCGTGCGTTCACCGCCAATGGCGGTTCCCATACTTCTGCGGTTTCCGCACAGATTTCCCTCTCCCCGCCTGCAAAAATAGCAAGTGCCGCAGGGAATCATGGGATTGGCCGTCACCCGGTCGCCGATCCGCACCTTTGAAACACCCGCGCCAATCCGCGTTACCTCACCGGCAAACTCATGTCCTAAAACTAAGGGTGTGGCAAATCGCTCCGACGGGAAACGATAGGCTCCCAAATCTGACCCGCAAATGGATACCCGGCGTATACGGATCTCCACCTCACCTGCCCTCGGCTCCTTTCTCTCCCGCTTTTGCAGTTCTACGGTTTCTTTTCCCGTATAGACTAACGCTTTCATCATTGTTTTCATTATTTGTATCTCCCACCTAAAAACTCCGGATTTTGTCGTTTTCTTCGCTCTGTGTATTCTCAATGTTCCGGATCACCGCATAGTATCCGAACTGTTCATTCACTTTGATATACACCCGGTCACCGACTTTATGTCCCAGGATTGCTTTCCCAATGGGCGATTCGGTACTGATCAGACCGGCCAGGGAATTCCCACGGATGGAAGTTACAAGGCGATAGGTTTCTTCCTCCTCATCGTCCTCCAAATATAGGGTTACCGTATTATTTAATCCTACTTCATCATCTTTGGATTCTTCTGATATGACTTCCGCGTTTTTCAGCATCCGTTCCAGATAGCGAATCCTGCTTTCGTTTTGATTTTTCTCCCTTTTTGCCGCATAATATTCAAAATTTTCGCTGAGATCGCCCTGTGCTCTGGCTTCTTTCACAGCTTCAATTGCTTCTTTTCTCACCACCAGTTTTCGATGTTCAATCTCCTGCTCAATCTTCTCCACATCTTTTCTGGTCAGTCTCTCACCCATTTACGGTGCCTCCTGTTCTTTTCTCACATCCTGTATTATATGAAAATCCCCGTCCATTTTCAAGGTTTTCACTTATCATTTAACATATCATCCAATGTATTTTTTCCAAGACGCACGGATTCCAGATAATCCGCCGCCTCTTCATCCAGTTGGTCAAACAGATAATTCTTATCTCCGGAGCGCAGTGACCTGGCTTCTCTGCGAATCTCTTCGGCCACTGCTTCCACCTCCTCCCGGAATTCTCTGGCTGAAATCCGCCGGCCTCCCTGGCCGAGAATAATGACCTGCTCCAGCTGATCGGAAGTCGCCACCGTCACATCGTATTTCTTTCCCATCTCATGAACGGTTTTTTCTATATATTGATCGGCAGTTTCCGCTTCTTTCGTGTATACCACATGAATATTATGATATTTTATGGTACTTCCGGGATTTCCTTCCACTTTATAGGCATCAAATACGAGAATCAGCGTACATTTCTTATAGCCCTGGTAATTACACAGAATATCCATCAGTTTCTCTCTGGCCGCATCAATACTGGCCTCCGATAATTCCCGTAAATCATCCCAGGCGAAAATAATATTATAACCATCCACCAGTAAGTACTGCTTCTGTGGATTGACCGTCTTTTTCCTATACCGCTCTGTCACCGGCGAACTGCCGTCCACACCGCCAAAACCAGTCTCCCGGTGGCTTCTCTTCCAGCCTTTTCTGGCCCGTCCCGGTATCTTATTCTCTTTCTCTCTTTTAATGGGACCGTAAGTTCTGGTAAAGATCTCTTCTAATTCCTTTTCACTACGGATCTGCGCCCGGTTTTCTTCTTTCCAGTCCCGATGGACCTTTGGCTTTTCTTGCTGACCTGCGCCGGTCTGTTTCACCTCTTTCGGTTTAACATAAGCGTGCTCCAAATGCATATAGGATTCCACCTGATCCCAGGGCACCACAAAGCCGGCTCCATGCGCGCAAAAAACGGAACCACAGGGATTTGCCAAATCGCCATCCGGATCATAGCCGCTTTGCAGCAACACCTCATCCTGATTATGACAGGGGAAATATCCTTTCAAGGTGCATTGCAGCTGTCCATGGCCACGGCTATACGCCAGTACCTCCCGCTGGTAATCCCGCATGGCGGCCACGGGCGCCTGCCCGGAAAGGACGGTGGTCTCACCCAGAGTCTGAGGCGCCTGGCATTCTCCGTTCATCCTTTGGATATCCGTCATGGCCCGTCCAACATATTCGGAAGGCAGCTCTAACCGGAACTCATACCATGGCTCCAAAAGTACACTCTCCGTACAGCGAAGACCATGGCGCACGGCCCGGTAAGTTGCCTGTCTGAAGTCCCCGCCCTCCGTGTGTTTTATATGGGCCCGTCCGCTAAGCAGGGTTATTTTCATATCGGTAATCGACGCTCCCATAAGAACGCCCCGATGTTCTTTCTCCTCCAGATGCGTAAGAATCAGACGCTGCCAATTCCGGTCCAGCAAATCCTCGCTGCAGGCTGCAGCAAATTGCAGACCGCTGCCCCGCTCGCCGGGTTCCAGCAGTAAATGCACTTCCGCATAGTGACGAAGCGGCTCAAAATGCCCCACTCCCTCTACGGCTTCGCAAATCGTTTCTTTATATACAATATTGCCCGCTCCAAAATTTACATCCAGTTGAAAGCGGTCTTTTAAAAGACTTCGCAGCACTTCAATCTGTACCTCGCCCATAACCTGCGCATGGATTTCTTCCAGTTCTTCATTCCAGACAATATGCAAAAGCGGCTCTTCCTCTTCCAAAATACGCAGCTGGCCCAACACCTTGTGTACGTCACTGCCTTCCGGCAATTGAATCTGATAGGTCAGCACCGGCTCTAAAACGGGCTGTTCCGAAGCCGTCTCTATGCCGAGCCCCTGACCCGGATACGTATGAGAAAGGCCCGTCACCGCACAGACACTACCCGCTTTGACCTCATTTACCAGTTCATATTTCTCCCCGGAATACATACGGATCTGATCTGCTTTTTCTTCCCAGCCATCCTCCCCATCCATCGTATCATGATCATCCGGACCTTGATTCGTTCGATTAGAAAGTAAAGTTTTTACTTTCAGGCTGCCTCCGGTTATCTTCATATAAGTCAAACGGTTGCCCTGACCATCCCGGGCAATCTTAAATACTTTGGCACCAAAATCCTCCGGATATGTCAAAACACGGACATACTTCCGGAAATCCTCCAAAAAGGATTCCACACCCTGCAATTTAAGAGCAGAGCCAAAGTAACAGGGAAACACTTTTCGTTGGGCAATCAGATCGGGAATCCGTGACACATCTACCGTCCCTGTTTCCAAATACGTCTCCAAAAGCGTCTCATCGCACATAGCCAACTGCTCTTTCCACAACTCCTGGTCCCGGTCCCTGGAAAAATCCACACAACTATTATCCAGCCGCCTGGAAAGTTCTTCCATCAGTGCCGGGCGGTCTGTACCTGGCTGATCCATTTTATTGATAAAGAGAAAGACCGGTATCTCATAGCGTTTCAATAATTTCCACAAAGTCAGCGTATGGCTTTGCACGCCATCCGCACCGCTGACCACCAAAACTGCATAATCCAAAACCTGCAAAGTCCGTTCCATCTCTGCCGAAAAATCCACATGGCCCGGTGTATCCAAAAGCGTCACCTGCAAATTCCCCAGGGAAAACATGGCCTGCTTGGAAAAAATTGTAATCCCGCGAGCCCGCTCCAATGCAAAATTATCCAAATATGCATCCTGATGATCCACCCGGCCCATTTTACGAATCGCGCCGCAGGTATACAAAATACCTTCTGAAAGCGTCGTCTTCCCCGCATCCACGTGGGCCACAATACCCATGCAGATATGCTTTTTATATTTATTTAGTTTATTTTCTGAGGATTCCCCCATAGAAAATACCCCTTTCTGTC
>CAYRTA010000026.1:0-22399 GCA_964427045.1 uncultured Hoministercoradaptatus sp.
CAGCACCGCATCCAGCGACATGGATGGATAGCGGGTCTCCAATAACTTTAAATCATAGTCAAATAACTCTTTAAAAATCGCAAAATCATGTCTGGCAAAATCGTTGATGCTGCCTTCCACCGGCCCCACAATCTCACAGGCCGTACTGAAAGCATTCTCTTTATTGACCAGCAAATAGGTCAGGTATACATGCCACAGATTTCCATAAAATCCATAACTTCCCGCCAGTTCCACCAGACGGTTTAAACATTGAAAATATACGGAAGCCAGCTCCACGGACTGCTCCATTTCTCCGGATGCCTCCATAAGTTTCGCCATATCCGTTAAAACTTCACCCTGTTCAAAATCACGATACAAGATACATTGCCTGATTCCTGTCATACCATATCAACTCCCTGTATTTAATAATTTCCAAGAATACGCAGACCGTTTGCTTCCTTTCGAATACCAAAAAGAGCATTCTGAACGGCACTGTCATCCAGATTTCCGTCAAAGTCAACGAAGAACCGGTATTCCCAGCTTCTGTCCTTGATAGGACGGGATTCGATTTTCGTCATATTCAAGTCATTATAAATAAAATGTGAAAGAACATTGTAGAGACTACCGCTTTCATGAGGAACCTCAAAGGATACGCTGACCTTTCCGGAACCTTCCTGATAAATCTCTTCCTTCGATACAATGATAAAACGCGTCGCATTCTCGGCACAGGAGAAAATATGTGCTTTCAAAATCTGCAGGCCAAAACACTGTGCCGCATAAGGGCTCGCGATGGCTGCCTGGGTCAGATCACCGTCATCTCTTACTTTCTTAGCTGCCATGGCCGTATTTAAGTATTCTTTTGCTTTCCACTCCGGATGTTTTTCCAGGAACTTGCTGCATTGTGCCAGCGCCTGGGGATGGGAATATACCGTCTTAATATCTTTCAAATTGCTGTTTTTCAAGCCCATCAACGCATGATCCACATGGATAATCTGTTCACCTACAATGCTGTGATGGTACTCTACCAGAAGATCGTAAATATCAGCCACAATACCTGCGGTGGAGTTTTCAATGGGGAGCACCGCATAATCCGCATCGCCGTTTTTCAGCGCCTCCATGGCATCTCTCCAGGTTTTTACATTGTAATTATCCACCGATTCTCCAAAGAAGCTGTGCATAGCCGTAAAACTATAGGCTCCTTCCACGCCCTGAAATACCACCCTGGCCTTCTTCATGGGCAGACAATTTACTTTCCGAAAAGATTGGGTATCACCCAGTCCATGTTCTGTCAGTTTGCGATACTGCAGCTTACGGCTGTTTGACATCACCTGACGATACAAAGCCTGAATTCCCGCCTGATCGTAGGGATTATCCGCCATCTGGCCCAGAGTTTGCAGCTTCTCTTTTTCACGCTTCCGGTCCAATACTTCCATGCCATTGGCAATCTTATACTCTGCCACTTCGGAACTTAACTGCATTCTTTTTTCATAAAGTTTCACGATCTGGCTGTCAATTTCATCAATCTGGTCACGTATAGCAAGTAAATCCAACATGTAATTCTCCCGTCTTTCTTGTGATTATTTCTGTAAAAACCCAATCGCTTATTTTCGTATCCGGCCGGATTGGACATATTCCGTGATTTCTCCGGTAAAAGACAACGATCCAAAGGCAACAATAACATCCTCCGGTTCCGCCAACTGGTACGCCTGTTCCACTGCATCCCCAATGCTTTTGGAAACATGAACGCTGGTATGATATTTTCGCACAGCCGCGGCCAATTCGCTGGCAGGCAGCGCACGGGGATTATCCGGTGTTTCCAGCGTTATAATCTCCTGGGCCATAGGCGCCATAATCTGCGCAATTTTATCATACTGCTTATCTTTTAAAACACCCATAATAAAGATTAACCGACGATTTTGAAAATACATTTGAAGAGAAGTTTGCAGTTTTCGGGCTGCATCCGGGTTATGGGCGCCGTCCACAATCACATATGGCTTTTTGGCAAGTACGGTAAATCTTCCGTTCCATACCGTCTTTTCAAAACCACGTAAAATGGCGGTTTCAGGGATCTCATATCCCTGTTCCTTCAAAGCCTCAATCCCTGTCAGCGCCAAACAGGCATTTTCCAACTGATGGGCGCCGGCCAGATGAATTGTCAGGGTCCGGCCATTATAACAGAAAATCTGATGTTCCAGATCGGATTTCAGCACTTTCGCCTCAGCAGGATCAGAAACCAGCAAACGATTATGCTCTGTCTGACAGGCCCGTTCAATGGCAAGGGCCGCCTCCGGCTGCTGCAGGGTCGTCACCACCACGGCCCGCGGTTTGATAATACCGGCCTTTTGCGCCGCAATTTTGCCAATGGTATCCCCCAGATATTCCATATGATCCATACTGATGGAAGTAAGCACAGCCAATACCGTGTTTTGAATGACATTGGTGGCATCCGTCTTTCCGCCCATTCCGCATTCCAGCAATACCAGATCACAGACTTTTTCCTTATAGTAAAGGAAAGAGAGGGCTGTCTCAATCTCAAAAGGAGATGGCAGCGGCGATTGTTCCGCCTTCATCTGCTCCAGAGCCGTAACCACCGGATCCATATAGGTCCCGAAATCAGATTCGCTGATATATGTACCATTAATCTGAATCCGCTCCCGGTAGTCATACAGCGTCGGCGAAATGAAACGGCCCACCCGGTATCCGGCCTCTGCCAGGACAAATCCCATATAGGCGCCCACGCTCCCTTTTCCATTCGTACCTGCGATATGAATAAACTGGAGGCTATCCTGGGGATCTCCCAAAAGATGCAAAAGACGGGTAATGGCAGCAAGCCCCATCTCACCGCCAAAACGATGGGCCTCATCAATATAACCTCGCGCTGTCAGATAATCCATTAGCTTGTTCCTCAACTATTTCTTCAAACTTGCGGCAAATACACCGCAGTAATATTCTACATTATAGAACATTGACATCAATATTACAAGCAGACAGTTTTATTTGATCCGGTGTCCCCTGTATTTCTCTTCACAATATTGGCAGCGGTAAATTTCCCGTTTTTCATCGGTCAGGATAAATACCTGCTCCAATTCCTGCTCAATGGAGGTAATGCATCTGGGATTTTTGCAGCGAACCACGTTGACGATCTTTTTGGGAAGCTGCAGGCTTTTCTTCTCGATAATCTCCCCATCTTTGATAATATCGATGGTAATGTTATGGTCAATAAATCCCAGTACATCCACATTAATATAATCAATGGGACCTTCGATCTTAATGATATCTTTTTTCCCCATCTTGTTGCTGGAAGCATTTTTAATCATGGCCACACAGCAATCCAATTTGTCCAGATGCAAATATTTATAAATTTCCATACAACGGCCGGCCTTAATATGATCCAGTACCACGCCTTCTTCTATGCGTCCTACACTTAATGCGTTCTTTGCCATCTTCGTTTCCTCCTATACTTCGATCTCCAACAGCGTCAATATCAATGCCATACGGATATACATACCATATCTGGCCTGCCTGAAATAAGCGGCCCGCGGATCCCGGTCTACCTCTACGGAAATTTCATTCACTCTGGGGAGGGGATGAAGTACATACATATCCTTCGGCGCCAGCTGCATTTTTTCTGCATCCAGAATATAGAAGTCCTTCATACGAAGATAATCCTCTTCGTTAAAGAAGCGCTCCTTCTGTACTCTTGTCATATACAGAATATCCAGATTCGGCAAAGCCTCCTCCAGACGTTCTACCTCCTGATAGGGAACATGATTCCTATCCAGCACATCTTCCCGGATATAGCCCGGTACACGCAGTTCCTCGGGAGAAATCAGAATAAAACGGATTCCGGGATAACGAATCAGGGCATGAATCAGCGAATGTACCGTCCGGCCGAATTTTAAATCGCCGCACAGACCAATGGTCATATGATCCAGATGACCCTTTAAGGAACGGATGGTCAGAAGGTCTGTCAAGGTCTGAGTCGGATGCTGGTGACCTCCATCTCCTGCGTTAATTACGGGAATTTCCGCATGCCGGCAGGCTACCATAGGCGCCCCCTCTTTGGGATGGCGCATAGCGCAAATATCTGCGTAACAGCCCACCATACGAATCGTATCCGATACACTTTCCCCTTTGGCGGCAGAACTGGACTCCGCGGAGGAAAATCCCATAACGCTGCCTCCCAGACGAAGCATAGCTGCCTCATGGCTCAAACGTGTTCGGGTACTGGGTTCATAAAACAAGGTGCCCAGGATTCTCCCATCACAGGCATGGGCATATTTCCCCGGATTCTTTTCAATATCTCCGGCAAGATTCATTAACTGATCCAACTCTTCCACTGAAAAATCCAGCGGACTCATCAAATGTCTCATGACAAACCTCCTCTATTTACACTTCTTCTATTTGGTCTATTTCTTACACTTCTTCTATATCAAATAAAACAGAAGTAAAATCCCCGCCGCCTAAATTAAATGTTCTGCGGTCTAAGGGAATGCCTGCATGCATAAGCTGATCTCCGTAAGCTTCCCAGGTCTTTTCCAGTTCCACAAACTGTTCTTCATGCCGCCAGTTTTGTGTGAAATCATCATCTGGTTTTCCCCAGTGGCTGGTAATACGATACCGTTTATCCGGATCAAGGCCCGCAAGCTTAAACCGAAGCCAGGAGGCGTTCACCGTATTAAGACGCTGGTAATAAGCAGCCAACGCCTGCCGTTTATCCTTCGATACCACAATCCATGCCGTATCGTTTCCTTCAAATGGACTCTTCAAACGATAGAAGGTTCCGTCCACCTGAATCAGCTGGCGGTGTTTTTTCATAAACTGAATCTGCTCTTTTACCATCTCAAATTCTTTATCAGTTAAAAGGTTCAAATCCAGCTCATAGCCGAATGTTCCGAAATAAGCCACATTGGCACGGGTAGCCAATGGCGTTTTCCGGTGAATCTGATGATTCGGCACGGCAGAAACATGAGACCCCATGGAAACCAACGGATATACCATACTGGTTCCATATTGAATCTTCATCCGCTCCGCGGCATCCGTATCATCACTGGTCCAGGTCTGCGGCGCAAAATACATCATGCCCGCATCAAACCGGGCTCCGCCGCTGGCACAGGATTCAAACAAAATCTCCGGAAATTCGTTCAGCAATCTCGTATAGAGGTCATAGACACCCAGAATATACCGATGGAACATCGTTCCCTGCATTTCCGGTTCCATGCCACGGCTATAAGGCTGCGAAATATAACGGTTCATATCCCATTTAATATACGAAATCTTCGATTCCCGAAGGACAGCCGCAATCATTTCATAAATGGCATCCACCACTTCGGGTCTTGAAAAGTCCAGGGTATGCTGATGGCGGCTGGGGCTTTCGAAGCGTCCCGGCGCGCCTATAATCCAATCCGGATGAGCCCGGTACAGATCACTATCCTTGTTCACCATCTCAAGCTCCACCCAAAGACCGAATTTTAATCCCAGCTCTTCGATTTTCTCCGAGAGTCCGCGGATACCTTCCGGAAGCTTCTGAAGATTCGGCTTCCAGTCACCCAATCCGCTGTTATCTGAATTGCGGCTTCCGAACCAGCCGTCATCCAAAACAAACAGTTCTACCCCCGCCTCCTTTGCTCTGCGGGCAATATTCAAAATCTTCTCCTCGTTAAAATCAAAATATGTTGCCTCCCAGTTGTTTAACAGAATCGGACGTACACGATCTTTCCACGGCGCCCGCATCAGACGGTTCTGATACAGCCGGTGATACACCTGGCTCATTCCATTCAGGCCTTCCTGAGAATAGACCATAACCACTTCCGGCGTCTGGAAAGATTCGCCGCCGGAAAGCGGCCAGGAGAAATGTTCGGGATGGATACCCATGGTTACACGGGTAAGATCCATGGAGTTTACTTCCACCTGTGCCAAAAAGTTTCCACTATACACCAGGCTGAAACCATACACCTCGCCCTGCTGTTCATCCGTATGCGGCCGCTTCAAGGCCAGAAACGGATTAAACTCTGAACTGCTGGCGCCCCGGATACTCTGGATAGCACTGATGCCCTTTTCCAGTCTGCGGGTCTTTACGTAACGTTCCCTGGACCAGGCGCCGTTTAGATACAACATTTCAAAATCACTGTCAATAAATTCCACACTGGCGCTTAACGCCCGTTCCAATACTACGGTCTCGTCCCCTTTCTGGACAAAACGGGCATGACGGGTAATCACCGGTTCATCCCGGTAAATGGTATAGGTCAGGACAAGTTCCGTACCGGTCCGGTCATCTGCCAGCAAAACTTCCAGTGACGCCGCCTCATCCTCTGACTCCACATAGGTAGCAGGCAGGGGTAAAATCGGTTTCTTTCCCGGATAGATTTCATGGGAACGATAAACAAAATTACTGATGCGGCTGCCGTCCTTCTGTAAAATCGTATAGGCCGGCATCCGGTAATCGCCAGTTCCATAGGCCGGATATTCCTGCCTTGTATATTCCATAGACAGGTAGGAAGGATCCGGAAGCGAAATAGTGGTCAGACTGCGGCGGAACTCTTCATGTAAATCATGAAAGGATTCCTCATCATGGATAGCCGCGCCATAATACAATTGTTCCAACTGATCATTGGCCATGACTTCCATAATATAACTGATTTTTCCATTGGTCAGATGAAAAGTTCTGGATTTCTCATGAAAAATTATCTTCACTTTATGCTTTCCTCCTGAAATTTTTCTTTTTATTATAACAGCTTGTCGATGGTTCCGCCACCTACAACTGTATCACCATCATAAAATACGACCGCCTGTCCGCAGGTAATGGCACGCTGGGGTGTATCATATACAACCCGAATACGGTCCTCCTCAATCTGCGTAACCGTTGCCCACTGTTCTTCCTGGCGGTAGCGTACCTTTGCTTTCACCCTGAGAGGCTTTTCTATGCGGCTTACGGAAATCAGATTGATATCCGCAGCCTCAAAGGAACGGGAAAACAACTCTTCATTGGTTCCCAGGACCACCTGATTCACCTTTGGTTCCACATGGGTAACATACATCGGCTTCGCCAGGGACAATCCAAGCCCTTTCCGCTGGCCGATGGTATAGCGGATGATCCCCTTATGAGTACCCAGCACGCGGCCGTCGCGATCCACAAATGGCCCTTCCGGGTATTCCTTTTTCGTATATTGTTCAATAAAGTCGCCGTATTTACCATTCTGCACAAAGCAGATATCCTGGCTATCGTGCTTTCTGGCATTTACAAATCCCTGTTCTTCGGCAATCTCGCGGACATGGCTCTTTTCCATTTCTCCCAGAGGAAACTGGATATGAGCCAGCTGCTCCTGGGTCAGTGAATATAACACATAGCTTTGATCCTTCGTCGGGTCCAGGGCCTTCTTCAGTAAATAGCGGCCCGTCCGGGGATCCTGTTCAATCCGGGCATAGTGGCCGGTGACCACATAATCGTAGTCCAGTTCCTTCGCTCTGGAAAACAACTTTTCAAACTTCAAAAAACGATTACAGTCAATGCAGGGATTGGGCGTCATACCATGTTCATAGGCATAGACGAACCGGTCAATCACATCTTCCCGGAACCGTTCCGAAAAATTGAACACATAGTATGGCATGCCGAGCTGTGTGGCTACCCGTCTGGCGTCCTCCACATCGTCCAGGGAACAACAGCTATGTTCTCTGGATACGCCTACATCCTCATTATAAAACAATTTCATGGTAGCGCCGATACAGTCATACCCTTTTTCTTTCATCAAAAAAGCGGCCACACTGGAATCCACACCACCGCTCATAGCAATCAATGCTTTTCGATTCATGAATCTTCTGCTCCTGTTATGATATCGATAACGTTTCGTTCATACTGCCGGTCCGGTAACCCTGCAAATCCATGGTCACATAGGTAAATCCGTAACTTTTCAGTTCCCGGACAATTTGTTCTCTCTCTTCCAACAGTTTGGGAAACTCTTCCGGGAGGACCTCCAGGCGGGCCATCTGCCCATGAATCCGGCAGCGCAGCTGATGAAATCCCAAATCCAGCAGCAATTGTTCCGCCTGATCGACCATATGAAGCTTTTCCCTGGTTATGGTTTCTCCATAGACAAAACGGGAAGCCAGACAGGCAAAGGATTGCTTTTTCCAGGTAGGAAGGCCCATCTGCTTTGAAAGAATTCGAATATCCGTTTTCGTAAGGTTACTATGGCGCAGGGGACTTTTGATCTCCAGTTCCTTAATCGCCTGAAGTCCTGGACGGTAATCCCCCAGATCATCCATATTCGAGCCCTCAGCCACATAAGCGATACCTTCTTTTACCGCTGTTTCCAGCAGTTTTTCAAATAACGTATGCTTACAAAGATAGCAGCGGTTTTTCGGATTTTGCCGGAATCCTTCAATCTCCAATTCTTCTGATTCCACAACGTAATGACGGATTCCTTCCGCTTTACAAAAAGCTTCCGCCTCTGCCAGTTCTCTTTGGGGGAAAGACTCAGATGTGGCGGTGACTGCTATGGCCCGGTCTTTCAGTTCGTCATGGGCCACCTTTAATAGAAAGGTAGAATCCACTCCGCTGGAAAAGGCCACAGCCACAGAACCCAGTTCCCGCAAATATTGTCTCAGTGCTTCCAATTTTGCTTCTAACTTTTCATCCACTCTCTGTTCCATTTCTATTTTTCGCTCCGCTCTCTTTTTCCTTCTGTCTTCATCATATGGTACCAGTTCTCTGTCACATCACATGATACCGGATCCTGCCAGATCACATGATACCAGATCCTGTCAGATCACATGATACCAGATCCTGTCAGATCATATAATACCAGGTCTCTGCCTGTTCAAATTCTTCCACATTCTTTTTATGTTTTCCATTGCGAATCTGCAATTCCTGATTCCGAATACTGACTCTGCTTTCCGGTTCCACAGACTTCGTAATAAACGCATTACTTCCGATTACGGAATCATGGCCGATCACCGTCTCGCCACCGAGGATGGAAGCCCCCGCATAGATGGTCACATTATCCTCAATGGTAGGATGACGTTTCGTTCCCCGCAGAAGCTGGCCGCCTCTCGTAGAGAGAGCTCCCAGTGTCACGCCCTGGTATACTTTCACATTATCGCCGATCTCCGTGGTCTCTCCGATAACGATACCGGTTCCGTGGTCGATAAAGAAATATTTTCCTAATGTAGCGCCCGGATGAATATCGATACCCGTCAGACTGTGCGCATGTTCCGTCATAATACGGGGAATCATGGGAACCCCCAAAAGATACAATTCATGGGCAATCCGGTTTACCGTGATGGCATACATACCCGGATAAGATAAAATAATCTCTTCCTTACTATAAGCAGCCGGATCCCCGTCCAATGTAGCCTGCAAATCCGTATTGAGATAGGCCCGGATGGAAGGAATCCGTTTCAAAAATTCCAGCGCAATCCCCTGGGCTTCTGATTCCAGATCATGTTCAACTTCCTCATCAAAACTGGGACGAAACTTCAAAGCAATCATAATCTGTCTGTGAAGGCGAAACATGACGTCTTCAATTATGACATTCAGATTACTTTTTACATTATAAATCTTATAAGATTTATCACGGTAATATCCCGGATAAATCACCTTCATCAATTTATCGATGATACCGATGACCACCTCTTTATCCGGTTGGTTACAGAGAGCCTCAATTTTGTCAATGGAACGCCCATGATCATAATCATCTAAGATTTTCTCCGCAATAATTTGAATCTCTTCTTCAATTGCATGAAACATTTTATTACCCTCCCTTTCTGTCACTTTTATGAAATTACCAGCCAGTCATTCTTTCCCCAAAAAGCAGGGTTATTTTTCTAATTGTTCCATTTCCCTTGCCACAGATTCCTCGCAGGAACGCATGGCATAAATCGTCTTTTGCAGCAGATCATTTAACTCCCATCCCAGCATATCGGCGCCTCTTTGAATAACCTCCCTGGAACAGCCTGCCGCAAAACCATTGCTCTTATATTTCTTCCTTAAAGATTTCAATTCCATATCCTGCACACTCTTTGACGGACGCATAAGCGCTGCCGCTCCAATTAATCCGGTCAGTTCATCGGTGGCATACAGAACCTTTTCCATCTCATGTTCCGGCCGGATATCCACGGTCAGGGCATACCCATGACTGCACACGGCATGAATGATATCTTCACCGACGCCGCCGGCCCGCAAAAGTTCCGGCGCTTTCAGACAGTGGGCTTCCGGATACAGTTCAAAATCAATATCATGCAAAAGTCCTACAATACCCCAATATTCTGCATCCTCTCCATAGCCCAATTCCTGGGCATACCATTTCATAACTCCTTCCACGGTCAGACCATGCTGAATATGAAAATGATCCTTATTATATGTGCGAAGCAGGGAAAATGCCTCATCACGTCCGATATGTTCTCTCATCTTATGCTCACTCCATTCCTCTATTTCTTCTGTTTCGTTTGTCTATTTTTCTGTCTTTCTTTTGGCCTTTCTTTTGGCCTTTCTTTTGGCCTTTCTCTATTCTTTCTCTATTCTTTCTCTGTTCTTCCTCTATTCTTTCTTCCCATATTTTTCATAATCATCCAGGAAATTATAGGACCAGTCATCCTTATGATATCCAATAACCGTACGCAGGTTAATATTGTGGACACTATTAAAAATATTGGTATCAATCACCGTACTGGTCTCCCTAAGCCGGGCAATCAATTCCTTCATTTCATCCCGCTTCGAGCCCTGGCTGCCGCCGCAGGTCGCGCAATGCTCCGTAAAGCGGCAGGCACACTGGATAAAATGCAGTCCATTATAATCCCGCCAGGCCTTTATATCCGCCTCTTTAATCATATACATCGGGCGGATCAATTCCATGCCGGCAAAATTGGTACTGTGCAGCTTTGGCATCATGGTCTCTACCTTACCGCTATACAGCATGCCCATGAGAATCGTTTCGATCACATCATCAAAATGATGACCCAGGGCAATTTTATTACAACCCAGCTCTTTCGCATGAGAATACAGATATCCACGCCGCATCCGGGCACACAGATAGCAGGGATTCTGATCGATGTTTGCCACAATATCGAAAATCTGACTTTCAAACACCGTCAGCGGAATACCCAGCACCCGGGCATTATCCTGAATAATCTTCCAATTATCTGCATTATACCCCGGATTCATACAAAGGAAAACCAGTTCAAAGGGAATCTTTCCATGGCGCTGCAATTCCTGAAATAATTTCGCCATCAGCATGGAATCCTTACCGCCGGAAATACAGACCGCAATCTTATCACCCTCCTGAATCAAGTCATAACGATTGATCGCTTTGGTAAAGGGCCTCCAGATCACCTTCCGGTATTTCTTTATAATACTCCGCTCAATTTCCTTTGTCTTTTCTTCCAAAGTTTCCTTTTTACTGACAAAGTTTTCTAACTGATACCTGAGATAGGCACGATAACCGCCCTCTACATTGATGGCGTCATAACCAGCCTCCGTCAGTGCCTCCACCACCGAAGCGCTGCGGTCACCGGTATGACACATGACATAGACCGGCTTTTGGGGGTCTAAATCCAGGGGAGGAATCTCGTCCTCAAATTCCGAGGCCGGGTAATTCAATGCTCCCGGCAGCGATCCCCGGACATAATCCTCGGGTATACGCACATCCAGAATCGTAATCGTCTCCCGGTTCAGACGTTCAAGTTCCGTTATGGTAATGGATTTCATAAAATAATCCCTTTCCTGTCATATCATAGTATTTATCCAAATTTCATAGTAACACACATAAGAAAGAATTGCCACAACGAATCTTCGCGGCAATTCTTTTAATTGACTCATCGATATTCAATTAGAGGGGACTTCAGGGTACGCTCCAGCTTACTTACTTCCGCCGCAATCTCCGGGGAAAAATCAAGAAACCATCGCTTCGTCTCCTGGATATATTTTCTGCGGAACGCTTCGCTGGTCACATATGCGGTCCGCAAATTATGCAGCCGGTCAGCGGCTTTCACAGCAAAAGCCATCTCATCCGCCCGGATTCCCGCCACATACTCCTCCATCTGGTAGCCCGGATATTTGGTCAGCGTCTTTACGGCTTTCAAGACCCGCAGGCCGCCCAGTACACAAATAGCTTCCTCGGATGCGTCCGTATCTTCCAGTAAATCATGAAATAGTCCGGCAATCTGATAATCCAGACCATAGCCCTGCCCACGCAAAAAATCCGCTACCGCTACCGGATGGGTAATATAGGGATCCCCACCGATGCGCCACTGGCCTGCATGCTTCACCGCAGCATAAGCAAGTGCTCTTTCATATTTTACATCCGACACCAACTTCTTATCCATCCCGATTCCCTCTCAGCACATGTATCTGCTACCGTTTGATCAGCAACACCGCCACATCGTTCACATTCGTTCCGGTAGCGCCGGTCATAATCAAACCGTCACATTTTTGTAATGCGTGGTACGCATCATTTTGCTGCAGCACCTGGAAAATATCAATTCCCTGTGCCTTCAGAACCGCTTTGGTCTCTCCGTCTACATATCCGCCTGCCGCATCCGTAGGCCCGTCCGTACCATCACTTCCCACACTGAAAACTGCCGTATCCGAAAGCCCTGCAATCCCTTCGGCAGCTGCCAGGGCCAGTTCCTGATTACGGCCGCCCAGGCCAGTTCCGGTCAGATGAACAATGGTTTCGCCTCCTGCCAAAAATGCCATGCTCTTTTTGCTGTCTTTATAGCTTTTGGCAATAGAAGCCAGAAAAGATCCGGCCTGGCGTGCCTCACAGGATAACTGATCGGTCAGAAAGACCGGCTCATATCCCAGTGACTGGCAAACCTCGGAAGCTGCCTTGCAAAGGTTACGCACGCTTCCCGTAATCACCGTTTTTACACCCTCCAGTGTCTTCGGCGTCTCTTCTTTCAGAAGCTGCCGGGCCTGCTCGCTTAACCGCAAGTCATATTTCTCCACAATTGCCTGGGCATCCGCACAGGTAGTGGAGTCAGGATAAGCGGGACCAGACGCAATCATATCCAAAGGATCACCTAATATATCGCTTAAAACAATACTAAATACCTGGGCCGGCGCACAGCTTTTTGCAAATTTGCCGCCTTTTACGGCGGAAAGCCGTTTTCGAATGGTATTCATCTCCACAATGTCCGCGCCACAGGCCAATAACTGTCTCGTAATATCCGCCAGTTCCTCTCCGGAAACAAGAGGCTTTTCAAACAACGCGGAACCACCGCCGGATAACAGAAACAAAACCGTATCCTCCGGCTTCAGGCCGCTCACCAGATCAAGGGCAATCTGGGTACCGCGAAACGAATTTTCATCCGGCACCGGATGTCCGGCTTCCACACATACAACCCTGGGAATTTCCCCTTTCACGTGATCGTATTTGGTCACCACCACACCGGCTTCCATCCGCTCACCCAAAAGGTCCGCCGCCGCCTTTGCCATCTGCCAGGCTGCTTTTCCGGTGGCTACCACATAAATTCTTCCATCTGAAAAGGAATAATCCTTCAACGCCGCCGCTACAGCCTCATCGGGTAATACTTTCTTAATGGATTCACGGATAATCTGATCCGCATCTTCTCTGATTGACATAATTTTTCTCCTTTTGTCCGGGAAATCTGATATTATCGGGAAACAAAAAATGCCGCTCCAATGGCTCCTGGCCCGATATGAGTACCGATCGCGCTGCCAATGGAGGTAATCGGAATCTCTTCCGATGCCACATGATCACGAAAGAGTCTCTCATGGGCTTTAATATATTGCTGGATCAACTGATCGGAAGCGCCGCTGTAGGCCAGGCAATACGGCATGGAAAAACAAATGCCGCCCTCTTTTTCCACCAGTTCTGTCAACAGATTATTACCATTTTTCAGTCCCCTGGCTTTTCCTAAAACCTTCACCTCACCACCGTCAACGGCAATAACCGGCTTAATAGACAGCACCGAACCAACCAGTGCCGTCGCGGCAGAAATCCTTCCGCCCTTTTTCAAATATTCCAGCGTATCCAAAAGAGCAATCAGACGAATGTTTTTCTTCTCCTTATTGAGAATTTCAGCTATTTCTCCGGCTGATTTGCCTTCATCGCGAAGTTCAGCCGCCCGCTGTACCACCAGACGTTCTCCCAGACTGGCATTTTCACTGTCTACCACCTGTATCCGGTCCCCATATTCCGCTGCCGCCACCATTGCACTCTGGTAACAGCCGGACAGACGGGACGAAATCGTAATACAAACCGCCGTATCCTTAGACTCACATACATTCTTAAAATACTCCGCATATTCAAAAGGCGGAATCTGACTGGTCTGGGGAAATACATCTGTCTGTGTCAGTTTCTCAAAAAATTCATCGTGAGACATCGTAACCCCGTCCAAAAATTCCTCATCACCAAAAACGGTCTTTAAGGGAATCAGGGTCACATCCCACCCGCGGGCTTCTTCCTGGGATATGTCACAGGCAGAATCCACAATAATTTTCACACTCATACTCCAATTTATCCTCTCGCAAGGTTTCTTTTCAGAAACCATCCTTGTTGAGTACTATAACGAATATTGGACGGGATGTCAAGTATTCGTCACGCCCCAATCACCTGCTTTAACACATCGCTGACCTTTGAGACCGGAATAATTTGCAGTTCTTCCCTTACTTCCTCAGCCACATCTTCCAGATCACGCACATTGTCTTCCGGAATAAAAACCTTCTTGATGCCAGCCCGTTCAGCCGCCATCAGCTTCTCCGGCAGTCCTCCGATAGGCAGCACATTTCCTCTGAGCGATACTTCGCCAGTCATGGCAATTTCCGGAGAAGGCGCCTTACCCGTCACCAGGGAAGCCAGGGCCACCGTCAGTGTAATACCGGCCGATGGACCGTCTTTCGGCACTGCTCCCGCAGGCACATGGATATGCAGATCCTGGTTTTCCAACTGGTCCGCCGTCTGGGGATACAGGGATTTTACCAACGTTACCGCAATCTGTGCCGACTCCTTCATCACATCTCCCAATTGTCCCGTAAGGATGGTCTTTCCCTTTCCTTTGGTAAAGGACGTCTCAACAAAGAGAATTTCACCGCCTGCACTGGTCCAGGCAAGTCCTGTAACCACACCTGGTATGCCTTCCTTTAATATGGTATCATGACGTCTGCCCTGGTTTCCCAGAAATTCAGGAATCCGCCGTCCGCTGACGGTAATGCTTTTCTGTTCGCCTTTGACCAGCTTAACAGCCGCCGCCCGGCAGAGAATATCCAATTGACGTTTTAATCCCCGTACGCCTGACTCAGCCGTATATTCCTCGATGATCCGGCGAATGGCATCGTCGGATACTTTCAGATTCTGCGCCTTAATCCCCATGGACTTCATAGCCCTGGGAAGAAGATGTTTTCTGGCGATCTGATACTTTTCAAGGGGTGTATATCCGGGGAAAGAAATCACCTCCATACGGTTTAACAGTGGTTCCGGAATGGTGTCCATACTGTTAGCCGTGCAGACAAAAAGTACATTGGACAAATCATACGGCACATTCATGTAATGATCGGTAAAGGTGCCATTCTGCTCCGGATCCAAAACTTCCAAGAGGGCACTGGCCGGATCGCCGGCATATTCCCGCACCAGCTTATCCACCTCATCCAGCACCATAACCGGATTATTGCCGCCGCTTCGCTTTATCCCTTCCATGATTCTTCCCGGCATAGCACCCACATACGTTCTCCTATGACCGCGAATCTCAGCTTCATCCCGGACGCCGCCCAGGCTAATCCGGGCATAGGGACGGTGCAGTGCTTTGGCAATGCTTTGTCCGATGCTGGTCTTTCCGGTTCCGGGCGCTCCCACAAAAAGGAGAATGGAACCGGATTGCTTTTTATTTAAGGCCATAACCGCCAATTGCTGAATGATACGTTCCTTGACCTTTTTCAATCCATAATGATCCTCGTCCAGAATTGCTTCTGCCTCCTCCAAATCCACCGGAGGCATCTCTTCCGTTTTCCAGGAAAGACTGGTCACAAAATCCAGATAATCGTAGAGCATTCCGTATTCGTGGCCCTCTTTTCCTTCCTGTTTCATCCGGTTCAGAACCTTATCCGCTTCCTTCCTGGCCTCCTCGTTCATGCCTGATTCCTCAAGCTTCATCTCGAACTTTCGGACATCTGATATATTCTCCGGATGCAGCTCATCCAGTTCCCGCTGCAAATACTCAATTTGTTTTTTCAGAGCCGCTTCCCGGTACACCAGTTCATGTTCTTCTTTCTGGGCATTCTCCGCTTCACTACTGACCTGAAATACCTGAATCATTTCATATACACATTTCTCTATCATCTCTGTCCGCTCACGGCAGGAATCGGCAGCCAGAATCTTATATTTTTCTTCCCAGGAAATATTAAAATACATGGCCAGAGCAGTCGCCACCTCTTCTATGGAGCGCCAATGAAGAATGAAACCTCTGGCCCACATTCCCCATTGAAATCCCTGGGAAAACTCCAGCAGATCTCTGCGCAGCTGTTCAAAATGCGTAATCCGCTCTTCCCTGGGCATATCCTCCACACAGCCGCGAACCACCGCGGAAGCCAGAATATCGTTACCGTGAATCTCAATGTCCGATATTTCCACCCGCTCTTTGGCGATGACCCGTACATTACCCTCACTGTCCATCTTTTCGATCTGCCCGCAAACACCCAGGGGATAGAAATCTTCCGCTGTCAGATCTTCGGGGGCTTTTTCTTCCTTCATCAGCAGGAACAACACATCCTGTCCCTCATCCGAAGCTGTTATTTCATGTCCCGGAAACATATCTTTTTTGAAATAAAAGGTAACGCCCGGTAATATCAGTAAATCATGAATCGGTATGGTAATCATGCATGTTTCCTCCTTTATCCTGTCTATGTTGTCAGCACTCATTCAAAAAGAGTGCTAGTATTCCTTTAAAAAAATAACGAACTTCTAAAAACCGTCCGTTTTTTCTTCTACATTGTATCACGATATTCAAATTTTGCAAGTGTAAATATTACATATAAAATAGAACAAAGCGGACAAGTCCGCCTCGAACTCCCTCAATCCTTGAGGGACTTGCTCCGCTTTGCGCGCCAGATGCAAACAAAACAGAGTACTTTCCTTTGAAATAGAAAAGAGGTTCCTCCCCTGGGGACAAGAACCTCTCTCTTTATATGCTATATTTTCTGCTTAGATGAATCTGCGGATTGCAAGAATCGTTCCGTAGGAAGCGCTGCGGTCATGGGTGATGCCCCACTTGCTGCCTTTCGCCTCTACGATTCCGCCGTAACCATCATAGATCGCCACGTGACCGGAGTAACAGATGACATCGCCGGCCTGGGCTTCTGACAAGCTGCTGACTGCCGTACCTAATGATCTCCAGCCTGCTGAAGTTGTATAGCCGCCACTGTATACGCCACAGTTTTTCAATACCTGCCATACAAAATGAGAACAATCGATACCATTATACAGGGAATTACCGCCCCATACATACGGATTACCAACAAACTGATCCGCATAAGCTACAATAGAGGAACCGCTGGTTGCTGAAACCCTTGGTGCGCTCTGGCTGCTGGATGTTGAACTGCTGCCGGAACTATTGCCTGACGAACTACTGTTGGATGAACTGCTGCTCGTTGAAGAGCTGCCGGAACTATTGCTGGATGAGCTGCCGCCTGTACTTCCAGAACTACTGGAACTGCTGCCTGAAGAGGAATTACTTGACGCTGCCTGTGCGGCCTGAGCGGCCTGTGCAGCCTGGGCTGCTGCTGCAGCTTCCGCTGCGGCCTGGGCTTCTGCCTGACGGCGCGCCTCTTCTTCTGCTGCCTTACGGGCTTCCTCTTCCAGACGATTAATCTCTGCATCCTGCTCTGCAATCAGGTTTGCAATAGCTGCTGCCTGTGATTTCGCCTGTGCCAACTGGCTTTCATAGTTGCTGCTGGTTGCTTTCATTTCATCCAGACGAGCCTGCAAAACGGCCTCCTGGGCATCCAGGTCTGCTTTCTGGCTCTCCAGAGAAGCTTTCTGCTCTTCCAGAGAAGCTTTCTGCTCTTCCAGAGAAGCTTTCTGTTCTTCCAGACTATTCTTCAAATCCGTTACTTCGTTTACAACCTCAATATATTTCTCCAGGCTTTCCCGATCATAATCGTGCATGCTCTGTGCATATTCCGCACGGTTCAGAATGTCCGTAATGCTGCTGGAATCGAAAATCCAATTAACCCAAACGTCGTCTCCGCCGTTTTCATATATGTACTGGATACGCTTCTTCATATCCTCATATTGCTGATCTCTATTTTCTTCCGCAACTTCCAGATCCGCTTCTGTCTTAGTGATCTCTTCCTGCGTACTATCAATACCTTCCTGAGTAACCTGAATATTATCTTCGGTTGCGGCAATATCTGATTCCATGGCCTCGATCTGAATCATCAAATCTACCAGATCTGCATCTGCTTCACTGATCTGCGCCTGAATCGCACTTTGCTTGTCCGACAATGCATCGATCGTATTCTGTGTCTCTGCTAACTCGCTCTGTGACTGGCTCTTCTCCTGCTGCAGCTGGTCAATCGTCTTAGCGGAAGCCATTGCTGCTTCAGAAAAAATCATCATTGCTGTCAGTAGCATACATATTACTCTTTTTTTCATTCATTCACTCCCTAAATAATAATGTAATTCTCCCAACTACGAAATCATTGTAACACAGACAATATGTGTTTTGCAACCCTTTTTAAACTTTTAGGTAATATTTTCGTAACATTTAATAATTACATCCAAAAAACGGGATATTTGCGGACACGCCTTCTGGTTTTCCTATCCGGCTAACCGGCCGCCGCTAATGTCTTTGGCCATCATTATCATAGGTCTCACAAAATCTGGCGGAAAACGATGCCGGCTCATTCGCCAGATACAGATGGGACAAATCCCCCAAACGCAGTGCCCGAAACGCCGCAAGCCCCTTCTCCCGTTCTTCTGTGACAACTTCCGTCACGGAAGTGGGCAGAAAACAGCAGCTATGCCACAAAATAAAAGGCGACACATTCCACAGGTGTGATAACAACACACAGGTGATGCCAAAATGACAAAATAGGGTAACCGTATCTTCGTTGGCATGTTCCACTCTATAATAATAACCGTCCCGCACATACCCGTGGGAAGCCAGCATCTCATCAAACCCTCTGGTGACACGGTCATATACTTCAGTCAGGTCTCCGGCTTTGGCAATCTGGGACGTCTTCCATCCCTCCCGGTCCAAATACTCCGGATGCGCTGCAAAATAAGAGGGCAGTACGTCCCAAACCACCTTCCGCGGCTGGATGATTCCGTCCTTTACCGGTACATTCCGGTAAGCCTGCCCCAATTCATCGTATTTTGTTGTATCCACAACAGCCGGAAATTCCCGGAGCCAATCAACCGTCTGCGCCTGGCAGCCCAGTGCCTCCAGCGAATAACCCGCTGTTTTTTGCGCCCGTCCCAGAGGCGATTGATAACAGGTTCCCGGCTGCAGCGTTTGAATCAGCCGGGCCAGCGCCTTGGCCTCTTTTTCACCTTTTTCGGTCAACGAATCCCTGACATAATCCGGGTCACCGTGTCTTACGATTAATAATCTCATTCATGTATCCCCTTTTTGCTTCCGCATTGTTCTATCTGATTTTACTTTCCTTATCCAGGGCTATCAGCTTGGAAATAATCTCTTCGCAGATCTGGGCAGCCATTTTACCGTCGGTCTCCACCGTAATATCCGCAACGGCTTCGTATTTGGACCGCCGTTTTTCCAACAGTCCTTCGATGAACTCCACATTCATATTATTGCGCAGAATCGGACGGTCCGTGCTGTCCTTCAGGCGCTCAAAAATAGTAATGGGTTTGGCTGTCAATAAAACCACGCGGCCATTCTTCTTCATATGATCTGCATTCTCATCCCTCATGACAATACCGCCGCCGCAGGAAACAATCGTCTGCTTCTTTCTCTGCAATTCAATCAGGGCATTGCTTTCCAGATTTCGGAAATAGGACTCCCCATACGTATCAAAAATCTCCGGTATGGTCATACCCTGCTTTTCCACGATCTGATCATCCATCTCAATCCGCTCCATGGCCAGCCTGTCCTTCAATTCTCTGGCAATGGTACTTTTACCGGCTCCCATGAATCCAATCAGGAAAATATTATAGTCAAATAAACTTTTCGCCTGAATACGGCGGCTGTTTTTTATAATATATTTGAAAACATCCAGGATTTCTTCTTTAAATTCATTATCCCGTACCTGCTGCAGCAACGCATCCGTCTGCTTTTTCTCCTGCTCCGGCTGAATAATGGGAATACCCGTTTCTTTTTTATAAGAAATAATTTCCTGCACATATCCCATGCGGACAGCCAGCTGTTCAATAATTTTCTCGTCACAAGCCTCGATTTTCACTCGGATTTCTTCCAGTTTATCCATGATTCTTCTCCTGTAGTTCCACTACGTATTCTATTTCGTTCCTGCATCGGATATCGGCACAGGAAAGACCTGGCAGATATCCTGACGCGACTGTCATTATACCATAGCCTTCGTGTCCTCACAAGTATTATAAGACCATATTATAGGCCCGAAAAATTGGCAAACAAATATTTCATGTCCTGTTCATTGTCTTTATATTCTTTTCCATGGTGGATGCCCTGATAGACCGGCTGCCCCGCCCGATAGGCACAAAGCGTAGTAAAGGGATGCGGCTGCCATTTTTTCTCATCCAAAGGCACCGTCGCAAACAAAAGGCCATCTCCCTCCCGTCTTACATATAAAGAATCCGCATAATTGGTGTGTACATACAACAGTTCCCCATCATAGATCAGCAGATTCAATTTATTATGTTCAGTAATGGCAGCAATCTTTTCATCCAATACCGCAAAGCGTTCTTCTGCCGGCAGGGTCCTTCCTCTGGCCTGCTGTTTCTGGTTTATATAATCCAAAAGATAGCAGAGAATCCGCTCACTGTCGGTCTCCCCTTCCTGTTCGCCGCGGTATTTATTTAATTGAGGGCAGTCAAACAAGGTACCATTATGGGCCAGTATCCAGGTTCGCCCCCAACCGTCCTTTCTGACAAAAGGATGGCAATTTTCATATTCCATCGTTCCCACTGTTGCCAGACGAATGTGGGCAATCAGTTGGTCGGCTTCCACCGGTTTTTCCAGCCATTTGGCCAGATACTCGCTTTTCGATGCCTGTACCGGTTCTTTTTCCAGCTGGAACCGGGCGCCCTGAAAGGAAGCCAATCCCCAACCGTGTCTATGGTCAACGCTGTGGGATACAAATTCCCTTAACTGCCGGTTGACCTGTATCTGACTGGACGAGCAAACACCAAAAAGTTCACACATAGGCTTCCTCCAGTCTCTTTTTTGCCAGCTCAAGCCCTTTTTTCACGTAATTTGTCTGGTATTCTTTGCGTATTTTCCAGGCATAGCGATTATCGCCGTCGATAAACTTTGCTTCCTGGAATTGCAGGATTTCCTGAATCTCCTGGGGATAATCCTGGTAAAAGTCCTTCATGCGTCCAAGAACCCGCAGCGCAGCCTCTGCCACTGTATACACGCCGCCATCCGGCGCCAGAATTTTCACTGTTTTCAGATCATAGTGGGCTGCATTCTTAAAATTCTGTACTGCCTGCACCTGATCTTTCTCGGCAAACGGCTCATCCGGTGTGGAAGCCAGCCATACAAGCAGCAGGTGTGCAAACTGCACATCACGAAGATCCACGCCTCCCGGTACCAGCGGATTTAAATCAAACATACGCAATTCCAGGTGGTTTACCCCTTTATCGCGAAGCGTGTCCAGGCTATAGGGTCCTTCCGGTTTCAAGCGAATCGGATAATACAGTTCCGTCACATAACGAAGCAGGCCCTGATCTACATACTTTTGAATACTGTCCGCATAGGAACGTGCATCCGTATAATCAAAAGTGGCCGCAAAAAAATTCCAATATCCCAATTCACTGCAGCGCACAGAGCCCATGCCATGAAAAAGGACATGATCGTAATTCCCCTTCTCCACATAGGAGGAATCCATAACCGGACTGGCCGCGGTAATGGCCACCAAAATCCATCCATAGGCGGCACAGCGTTTTGCCAGGGTTACATATAACCGATCTTTATAATCCCGATAATCCTTATAAGCCTTATTATAAGATTCTTCCTGACTCAGGGCAAAATCCCGGCGCAGCAACTCCTCATCAAAAGAAAAATTGACATGGATACCGGACAAGGTCATCTTATATCTGCCATAACGATCGGACAGATAATCCCGGTATTCCGTTTTATTCTTTTGACTTCCCTCAAATTGCGCGACGGGAATATCTTCTTCATTATGAATATAAGGCGGATTGGAAAATGGCCACAAATATTCCGTCTGTTCTTGTTCACCCAGCTTACGGATAATTTGCCGGCGATACTCTCCCAATACCTCCACAGCCTTCTTTGCACTGGGATA
>CAYRTA010000027.1:0-21583 GCA_964427045.1 uncultured Hoministercoradaptatus sp.
GGTACTTTTACTACATGCTCCTTACTGCTTCCTGCCGCATGTTTTTGTACTTTTCTGTTTGTCCGCCTGCTTTACTTTTTACTGCAAACGGCAATGGCCTTTTCCATAATATCCAGACCACAGGCAAGCTGCTCATCGGTGATTACCAGAGGCGCCAGGAAACGGATCACATTTCCATAGGTGCCGGCCCCTTCCACCATCAGACCATTCTGTACACATTCCTGAATAATAGCCGCAGTCAGCGCCGCATCCGGTGTCTTACTGGCTTTATCCGTTACAAATTCAATTCCAATCATGCCGCCCAGTCCGCGGACATCACCTACACATTCATATTTTTCTTTGAACTCTTCGTAACGGGCCATCACTTTTTTGCCGATTTCCAGCGAACGATCCGCCAGATGATCCCGTTCCATAATCTCAACGACCTTCAGGCCTGCCGCGCACGCCAGCGCATTACCGCAATACGTTCCGCCGATGGTCCCCGGCGCCGGTGCATCCATAATCTCATCACGGGCAATAATTGCAGATAATGGCACACCGCCTGCAATGGACTTTGCGGTAGCAATAATGTCCGGCTGCACGCCGGCCTCTTTCCAATATTCCGAAGCAAACATACGGCCCGTTCTGCAAAAACCAGACTGCACTTCATCGGCAATCAGCAAAATTCCATTCTCATCGCACAATTTCCGCACCGCTTTTATCCATTCAATCGGAGCCGGAATAAATCCACCTTCACCCTGAAGAGGTTCTACCACAACAGCTGCTATGGTGCTGGCCGGAGCACACTGCTCAAAGACATCGGTAATAGATTTCATGTAATAATCGACGGCCGCCTCCTGGGGCATACCTTCCGGATTCCGGTAATAATAAGGGAACTGGGCACGGTAGATACCCTCCGGGAACGGTCCCATATCCACCGCGTAAGCTTTTTTCGATGTCATGGACATCGTTAATAAGGTACGTCCGTGAAAAGCACCGGAAAAAACAATGATATTCGGCCGCTTAGTAAATCCTTTTGCAATTTTTACCGCATTTTCATCCGCCTCTGCTCCGGAATTTGCAAAAAATGCTTTCTTTTTCTCACCTTTTACGGGAGCGATAGAAGCAAGTTTTTCCGCCAATGCCACATAACCCTCATGAGTCACTACATTAAACATACCATGAAAATACTTTTCCGCCTGCTCCTTGACAGCTTCCACAACTTCCGGCTGAGAAAAACCGATGTTTAAAACACCGACTCCACCGATCCAGTCAAGGAATTTATTGCCATCCACATCTTCAATGATAGCACCCTCACCCCTCTTAATGACAACCGGATATGCACAGCCAATTGCTTTTGGCGTGGCCGCTGCACGGCGTTCGATGATCTCTTTTGCTTTCGGTCCCGGAAGTGTCTCCGTTACGATTTTGGGTAAATCATCTTTCAACATAACATTTTTCCACCTTTCCTCACCAGAGGCCTCATATAATAGCTGACGCAGACACCGCCAGGAGTGAAGCCCATTACTTCGCGCTGCTGTGCTCCCGCAACCGCCGCCAGTATTTACAATAAAAAAGAGTGCTAAGGTTTTGATATGCAAAACCTTGCACTCGTCTTTGAGTCTCTGATATGTAATTAAAATATGTAATTATACCGACTATCCTGTCGATGATTGCATTATAGACCTTTTATTTTCATAAATCAATTACTTTTTGAAAATATTTATAGTCTATTCTTTTAATAAATTTCTGCTCCAAACGGCATCAACGCCAGTTTCGCCAGTTTAAACTGCTGCATTCCAAAAGGTACGCCTATAATGGTGATACAAAGCAGACATCCCAAAAATAAATGTTCCAGGGCCAGCGGTATGCCCGATATAAGCAGCCAGATGATGTTCATCAACAGGGAGACCGCGCCGCCGCCGTAGCGGACATCCTTTCCAAAGGGAAAGAAACTAAGAGATGCAAATTTGAAGCACTGCATCCCAATGGGAATTCCAACAATGGTAATACACCAAAGACACCCCGCCAAAAGCCAGCTAAAGCCGCTGATGGCTCCTCCAAAAATAAACCATAACAAATTTCCAAGACATCCCATATCCATTTCCTACCTTTCCATCTGTTGTTTTAACCGTCGCAAAATTGGTTCCACATACCGAATAGCGTCTTCTACCTGTTCTCTTGCGTCCGCAATCTTGCTTTGTACCAGATAATCTGCCACCAGACCATCAAAAAAGAAATCTGCAAAAGATAGAAAGCTGCCGATTTCCATCCGTAAATCAAGAGGAACCTGAATATCCTGCAGCTCTTTCTGAAAAATCTGCAGGTTTTGTTTTGCCCGTTCCATAAATTCTGAGGCATCTTCTATTTTAGAATGCTTGATCAGCGTACTGATCATACCCCCACCCAACAGATCATAAATACCCCAGCCTCTCGCACTCCCAAGTTTATTCCTGGCGGCATAAAGACTTTCCAATGCCTGTTCTCCCGCATGAATTGCTTCCTGTGTTTCTCTTCTCATAATCTCGTTCATCTGTTGCCCTCTCTTTCTCTCTCTTTCTCTTTTTCTTTCCCTCTTATCCCAGGAGTCACCTTCCAACCCGCCGCAGTGTGATCCCTATGAATAAAAAAAGACTTTTATCATGACCTCTGCCACAATAAAAGTCTTGCCATCTCATTTGCTACGGGTATCTTTCAATACCGGCTGTCGGTTGCAAACCCACTTCTAATAAAAGTGTTCAGCTACTCCCTTTCATTTGCTTGTTCATTTATTTGCATGAAGCATATCACTTTGACAAACTTTTGTCAAGAAACTTTAATCCATCTTAAGAAACTTTAGTCCATCTTAAGAAATATTTTTTCGATTCATTGTTCCTCTTTCCGCACGGAAACTTCTTATTCGGTATACAGAGCTTGAAAAAACTCTACATGAATGAGTTCTCAAACACATAGAGCTTTCCAGGGTTACAAATTACCTAATAAACGGACGGCGGAAGTCTCTTCTTTTAAGACAAAATAATCGGGACGTTCCGCCACCAATTGTTCTTTATGAATATCTTTCTGAATATGATTTTTAACGATCTCGTACAATTCCTTCCAATTGTCCTCCTGTGCGGCCTTTAACAACGCCTTATGTTCCTCAATGAAGGAACTCATCTTTCCCTGCTCCTTCGTCATATAAACACGAACCCGATTATAATGTCCATTCACACTCATGATCGTATCCCAGCTTAATTGTTTACGGGCCGCTGCAAACAGAATACTGTGAAATTCATTATCCAACCGCAAAAATTCCCGATAATCTCCATTTTGCAGACATTTTTCCTGTTCATGCAAATTATCTTCAATCTTTCCGAATGGGATATCATCTTTATGATGATTCAGCCGTTCTGCCACTGAAAGTTCCAGACTGGAACGAATAAAAAGTTCTTCATCGACCCGTTCCAGGTTAATTTTCGATACCACCGTTTCCCGCTGCGGTATAACAAGAACCAGACCTTCTTTCTGCAGTTTGATGAACGCTTCCCGGACTGGCGTACGGCTGACATTTAATTTGGAAGCGATCTCCTGTGTGCTCATTACACTTCCGGGCTCCAGCTGCAACGTCATAATCCCTTCTTTCAGCACATTATATACTACTTCCTGTATTGTACTTGTTCTCATATTTTCATTCCGGGCCATAACATCAGCCTCCCATTAAAATTTCCAGTAAATAATTGTAAAAAAAAGGCATCTGTAAAATGATAGCATTTTTCAAATTCCACCGCAAGTGCTTTCATCCCAATATTCAAATTCAATCCTTTTATACACGGCCCGTCCTCCTTTGAAGGTTGCCAATGGTATAAATAAATGATTGCCCTTTAATTCCGTGCCAAACTTATCCCTGTATGTAATTGGCCTTTCTCCCAGTTTTACAATAGCAATATCCGCAAATGCACCTGGATTAAGCGTTCCAATTTTTCCTTCCATATGCATCACCTTTGCAGGAGTAGCCGTACAGGCTCTGATCAATTCATTAAGGGGGATACCCGCATCGTAAAGGTAGGACAATACATAAAGCAGACAGAAACTTTGATGCTGATACACACTCTCAAATATGGTATCCGTACTGATAATGTCCGGCAAAAATCCCTGATCCAGCGCCTTTTCAATAAGCCGGAAATTATGGTTGATTCTTCCGGTCGCCGCATCAAACAAAACACCTCTTTCCCGCGCTCTCCATACGGCATCGAGAATTTTTCCATCATCACCGAGAATCGTTTTTCCCATTCCCTGATAACAGTGACACAAAACATCCCCTTCATCCAGCAAATCCAATACTTCTCCATATTCAACTTCCGAATTATTTAAGTGAACGCACATGGGACAGCCAATATTTCTCGCTATCTTTTTCGCTGCTATCAATGGTTCTACGCCTTGTCCCGGCGTATATAATTTCCCCAAACGAATCTTTAATCCCAGAAAATAATCCGGATAATACTTCTCAAAAAGGGCCCGCAGCCGGTCTTCGTCGTAATGCGCCGGATTTGTAGTTTCGGTATGAATATCCGTCGCTATGCCAAGCGGCGAAACATGGCAGAAAGCTTTTACCGTTGTTTCATTATTAGGAACAATATACTTTACAAATCCATCAAAGGTAACGGAACCACAGGAGCCGGCATCCACTGCCGCAGTAATTCCGTTGGGAAGCGTCATCAAATCACAATGTAATCCCGTTTCCCCCATCCCAAAGGCAATATGTGTATGAAAATCAATCAATCCTGGCAGCACATAATTGCCCTTTGCATCCACTATCAGGGTATCTTCCTTTATTTTCTGTTCATCATATGCAATGATTTTATTTCCCTCTATCAGGATACTGCCATATTCATCACGGTTACAACCCGGATCAAAAATATGGGCATTTTTAATTACCGTCGTATTCATTTTTACTACCTCTCCTCGTTTCATATGTTTGAAGGTTATTTTTTTACTGCCCAAACAGGATTGGCAGCCATGTAACGATCTGCGGAAAAATCGTCATCAAAATCAAACAGCCGAAAAGCGGAATATAAAATGGCGCCATCCCCCGGACCATTTCCTGAAACTTAATCTTCGCAATGTCTGCCGTAATAAAAAGACATACGCCAAAAGGCGGTGTACAAAGGCCAATCATAAGGTTAAATACCATAACGACGCCGAAATAGGTCAGATTAATGCCAAGATTGCTGGCCGCGGTGACAAGAACTGGTCCAAATACCATAATAGAAGCAGTTGCATCCATGAAACATCCAATAATAAGCAGCGCAATATTTACAATCAGCATAAAAATAATCGGACTGGAAGTAAGATTCGCAAGCCAGGTAGAAACCGCATTGGTAACGCCGCATCTTGCAAGAACCCATCCATAGAAATTAGCCGAAGCAACAACGAAGCCAATCGATGCCGTATCTCTCACCACTTCTCCTAAAATCTTCCACAATTTTTTCAGATTCATCTCACGAAATACAAGCGTAGATATCAAAAGTGCATAACAGGTGGCAACTACCGCCGCCTCTGTCGTTGTAAACATACCGGACCAAATGCCGGAAAGGAGAATGACCGGCGTCATCATCGGGATTAACGCATATAAGAAAGCCGAAAGAAATTCCTTTAAGGAAGGAAAGGAACTTTTCGGATAGTGTCTCTTCTTAGCCAATACAACAATGATTGCCATCATTGCAACCGTCATCAAAAGGCCCGGAACAACGCCGCCCATAAAAAGAGCACCTACGGAACAACCGGAGATCGTAGAAAACATGATCATAGGAACGGAGGGCGGAAAAATCGGAGCAATTGTGGAAGAAGCCGCCGTAACACCTGCGGCAAATTCCGCATCATAACCATTTTCTTTCATCGCTTCCACTTCAATTTGCCCTAAACCGGCCGCGTCCGAAACAGCCGCTCCCGACATTCCCGCAAACACAAGGGAAGCGACAACATTGGCATGTCCCAACCCTCCCGGCAGCCATCCCACTGCAACGTCCGCAAATTTGAATATTCGTTTCGTAATAGACGAACCATTCATGATTTTCGCCGCGAGAATAAACAACGGAATAGATAAAAGTACAAAATTTGACAAACTTCCCGTCATTTTCATGGGAAGAGATACGGCTACCTGGGTGAGCCATGTTGTGACAGACTGATTAAAAACAATAAATCCAATCGTCCCCAATGCACTAAGTGCATATCCCACCGGAATACCAAACGCCAGAAGGACAATCAAACCAATGGTCAAAATATACGCTACAATCTGATACATTATGTAACCTCCTTCCCCCGAAACCTGCGAACATATTTGATTGTGTGCCGTATCTGCATATATAACATACACAAGGATCCAATCAACATAACGCCATAGATTTCTCCATAAGTCATCCATTCGACTGTGGGAATAGGCGATTTCCATTCTGCAAGAGTCCTGTTATAACAACCGTACGTCAACGTAATCAGTACAAGGTAAATAAAGAGATCACCGATTATATCAAAGAACAGCAGACTCTTTTTATTCTTTGCCGCCACCTCTTTTACCATTAATACGGATAGATGTGAATTTTCTGAAACAGCAATAGGCGCGCCGAGAAAGACAATAGCGGTAAAACTTGCCCGGCATACCTCCACGGACCAGGTTGCCGCAACGTGGAAGAATTCTCTTGCCAAAATCTGGGCTACCACAGAAACCGTAAGCGTAATCACCGCAATACTGGCCAATGCCTCCAGCACCTTTATTATTTTTTTCTCCATACAACTTCCTCCATGATACAAAGGAAGAACCCCTTGCAGGGTTTTCCTTTGTATATCTGCCGCTGCACATTTCTGTTAAATGTCAAACGGATCGTTCTGCCAGCCGCTTACTCCTTCGCAGAATTTATCAGTTCATAAAGTCCCGGCTCCCAGTTTTCTTCTGCATACGCTTCCACTACGGGCGCTGCCATTTCAATAAATTTTTCGATGTCGGGTTCAACAATTTCCATCATTCCCGTTTCTTCAATCAGATCGAGATAAATCTGATCCGGATCAGGATATTTTTCAAGAATATCTTCCTGCGCATAATGCCATCCCTCCAGAATCAATTCTTTATCTGTGTCTGAAAGGGAATTTAACCATGTACTGGACGCAACATATCTGCCCATATTCTGGATATGATTCGTTAAAGAAAGATACTTCTGGGCCTCATAATATTTATAGGAATAAATTGTTTCCGGCGGATTTTCCTGTGCGTCAACCGTACCGGTTTTAAGCGCCATATAAAGTTCCGCAAAATCAACAACGGTCGGAGAAGCACCATACGTCTCAAATACAGAAATCCGAAGTGGCGTGGAAGGCAGACGAAGTTTCAGTCCTGCCAGATCTTCCGGTTCCAAAACCGGAACATTGGCCGTTACATCCCGCGTACCACGATATACCCAGGCCAGGGTTGTGGCGCCAGTATATTCTTCAACCGCAGGAAATACTTCTGTCTCACTCAATCTAAGAAAATTCAGAAAATGCTCTTTGCTTTCAAATACATAAGGAGCCGAATAACAGCTATACTGAGGGCAATAATATTCAATATCATCATCGCCGTAAGCGGCAGCTTCAATAGTTCCCGCCTTAATGCCTTCGGCAATCTCACGGGCTGAGCCAAGGGCGCCGGCCGGATGAATAATAACTTCAATTCTTCCGCCAGATTTATCTTCAATATACTCCTTCGCCTCTTCCATCAACTCATGTACATACCCCTCTGCAGGATAAGTAGAGGCAACATTCATCGTAATCTTATCACCCTGTGTATAATCTACTTCTCCCTCATTGTCTGTCTCCGCAGACGCTTCCGCCTGATCTTCTCCCTCCTCTTCCGTCTTACCCGAATTTTCCGTGCTTTCTGTGGATGATGTTTCCGAACTACCCGAACATGCCGCCATACTGCCCATCATTACGAGAGAGAGTACAATTGCCAAAACTTTTTTCATTTCACATACCTCCTATCTTATTTTTCATATTGATTTACACCATTACCGTCACAGCTTTGGTATTTCTTTTACTAACGGAATCCCGGCAAGGACCATAACGAAAACATTTCATAAGAACTTTACATCCAAAACTATCTGCCAAATCTGGAAAAAGAATTCCTTCACCTCCTAACTGTTCAGATTTATTACGATCTCGCCGCATTCCATTAAAAAATTCCTTTTCCTTATTCCATTTCAATAATCTCTTTCTTCTTTTCCTGAAAATTGGTTTTCTCATTCTTTATATATCATGTTAGTATACTAACATATTAGTATGTTTGCATTAGTTTGTCAACTAAAAAAAACCTGCGCGGAGCGATTTTTTGTTTCCTAAGAAACCGTATTGTGCTAAGAACAAAATGGAGCACTTTCAGCGAAATAAAAAAAGACTTTTATCATAACTATTGTCATAATAAAAGTCCTTATTTATACATTTTATCTGTTACTTTATGATCTTAATGTTTCTATTTGTTAATTCTCTCTTTATGATTTTCACCGTTCTATTTCACGGCTCCAAAATTCGTCAGCGGCCAGACACAGAATACAATTTTTCCTACAATTTGCTCTTCTGCGACACATCCCACCGACGTACTGCGGGAATCCACCGATGTGGAACGATGATCGCCCAAAACAAAAATTCTATTATCAGGGACCTGATAGGGAAGTTCTATATCACATTCTCCCAGTGCCTTTTCCTCCAGGTATGGCTCTTCCAGCAGTTCTCCGTCCACATAGACATTACCGTCCCCGTCGATATCCACCCATTGTCCCGGTCCGGCAATATATCTTTTTACCAATAACTTATTGCCATAGTAAAAACTTACAAGGTCTCCTCTTTCAAGATCTGTTCCCTTAACAGACAATACAACATCACCCTCCGTCAGCGTAGGGCTCATGGAACCTCCATAAATTTGTAATACCGGCATAATAAACACGGCTACCAAAACGGCAGCGGCGGCCACCACCATCAGCATATAAATCGTACTCCGTAATACCCGGCCAAAACGCCGCCGATGTTTCGCTTTCTCCAATTCTGTCCGAACCTGATCGATGCTGGGCCGGGCATCAGCACGATCCGTAAATTTTGGTTTTTTCTTTACAGAACTGGCTGATTTAACATCCACATTTGGTTTCCGATTCTTCTTTTCTTCTACAATCATTGTACCTCACTACTTTCCGGCGCTATCCCTTGTACATTCTCCAGGTATTGTTTGACAGCCTGCTCTGCGGATTCAAACACGCCATTCAATTTAAGAACGGCCTCTGCTAGGTTTCCTGCCTGCTCTATGATAATCCGCCGTTTTTCCAATGCAGCCTGTATCTCTTCCAGACTTTGCTTTAGCCTCTCATTTTCCTCCATCTGTACCAGAAGCATCTCTAACAATTCCACACGGTTTAACTGTTTTAATTCCTTATCCGTCATGCTTTTCACCTTTGTCATACTATAAATATGTCATACTGTAAATACCGTACATGAAAACGGCCATAACTCACTCATAGTTCATCACTTATAATTGTCTTTATACCTATAACTGCCCTTAAATTCATACCTATATATATCACACGTGTTTGTAAAATACAGGTCATGACAATCTGGCAGTGAATCTTTTAAAAATTAAGATGAGAAAGATAGGTATTTTGGAAGCTGGGCAGCGTGGCCAGCTCTACAAAATTTGTATTTTTTGCCAGGGGACTTAAGGCCGCCAGGGCTTTTTGGGAAAGGGCCGCCAGCTTCGCTCCCTCTCCGGCGGCATTTCCGATGCCGCGGATGCGCTCCAGAAGTACCGGAGGAATCAATCCAATGCGGCAGGCACTTTGGGGAGATAGATAATTGCCGAAGGCCCCGGCCAAAAGCACCGATTGGATATCTTCAATACCCACTCCCATGGCTTCGCAGAGAGATTCAATACCGGCGGCGATGGCGGATTTGGCAAGCTGTACCTCCCGGATATCCTTTTGGGTCAGATAAATACCATTTTCGTCGTCAGTCAGCAGGAAAGCCGTGACGCCGTCCCTGCGGGTGAGGCGGTTACGGTAACGGTCAGCCGTCGCCGCCGGCCATTTGGATGGTTTTTCGAAGCGGCCCCGGCTGGAAAGAATACCAAAGTCCAACAGGCAGCCGATCAGGTCGATGAGACCGGAACCGCAGATGCCAATAGGGGCGGCTTCTCCGATGGTGGTAAAATGAAGCTCGCCGTCCGTTACAAAAGCGTGATCGATGGCTCCGCTGGCGCCCCGCATACCACAGGAAATCCGGGCCCCCTCGAAGGCGGGACCGGCGGCGGTGGAGCAAGTGTAACGGAGACTGCCTCTGGCCAATACCAGCTCGCCGTTGGTACCGATGTCCAGAATCAGAGTCAGTGTTTGGAAGGTTTCAGGGGGAAGGGAGAGCAGCACGGCCACTGTGTCTCCGCCCACAAAACCGGCAATGGCAGGAAAGACCGCCACCTGCGCCAGCGGATGAATCGGCAGCCCGGCCTCGGCGGCCGAAAGAAGCTGCATCTCATCTACGGTGGCCGTATAAGGAGCGCAAAGCAGCGATTCGGGGGAAACGCCCAGGTATAGATGCTGCATACAGGTGTTTCCGGCAATGGCCGCGAAATAGATATCCTCCGGCGCAATCCCGGCTTTTTTCATATTTTTTTCCGTCAGCAGACGAAGGGCTGACCGAATCTGTGCGGTCAGTTCCCCTCCCTCATGGGAAATATCGTATTCGCTGCGGCTGATGACGTCGCCGCCGTAAGCAGTCTGGGGATTTAACATACTGCTGACGCTGACCTGACGTCCGCTTTTGGCGTCCAGCAGATAAGAGACGACAGTGGTAGTGCCGATATCAAAGGCCAGCACATAAACCGGAGCGTCCTTCGGGCGGATGGCCAAAAGCCGGTTGCCGCAGAGAACAAAATTTCCCCGGCGGCCTATGGCTTCCAGGGTATGGTGAAGAGTAGCTGCCACCGGAAGCGGTATTTCCACCTGTTCTCCCAGCGCCCGCTTTACACATTGGCATTCGGAAAAGGCTTCTCCGATGGCGCAGGCAGGAATGGAAGCATCCAGGGAAATCACCGTTCGATCCTGTCCGCCGTCACTGGCGGAACTGACAGAACCGTCATCTGACAATCCTCCGATGCCGCCAGACTCTAAAATTTTATTTTGGGCATCCTGATTAGGCAGACGAATCAAAAGATCTTCCGTTACGGAAAAGGTGCAGGAGCGATGGCAGCCGGGCATAGAGCCGTTCAGCACCAAAACCTTGCATTTCCCGCATTTTCCGCGGCCGCCGCAGGGGGCGTCGATGGGGAATCCGGCGGCCCGGATGGCTTCTATCAGCAAAGTTCCAAAGGCCACTTCTATTGTGGTTTCTTGTTCATAAAAGGATATGATCGGCATGACAAACTCCTGTCTTTTCTATGGATTCTTTTGGACGTAGCCGGAGACTCCGCGGAGTTCCCCGTAGGCTGCGTTTAAGTAATGCTTGCTGTATCCGATTCGCTGTCCCGCCTGAGTGATAAAAATTCGTTTCAGCAGTAAAAGTGGGGATCCGGGTTCACAGTCCCATAAAGGCAGCAGGGCCTCGGTGGAGGTGACGGCCGATACAACCAGCTCCGTATAGTAGCTAAAGGACGGCGTTTTCGCATTGGCGGCTTCCGGGAACACGGCAAAATTGATTTCGTCCTCGATGGAGGGCAATCCCTTGTCATAGGGGATATATTTGATTTCCAGGCCAAACTGCTGGCCGTTCAGATAATTGGCGCGGTAAAAGGCGATGACCTTTCTGCCTGCCGGCAGCCGCAGGGCTTCCCGGATTTCATCGGTAGGCTGCAGGATGCGGATATCCTTAAACTGCACCTCGCCCTGGTTGATATTTTGGGGAAAGGTCAGTGTAAACTCGTCGTGCCGGGGCTTATTGACAAAGTAGCCGCGCCGGGGCAGCGAATACACGAGTCCCTCCCGTTCCAACTGCTTTAGGCCCTTGCGCACCGTTTCGCGGGAGGCGCCGTATCTGGCGCAGAGATCGTTTTCGGAAGGTAAAATCTGGCCGGGGGCCAGGAAACCGTTCACGATTTTGTCCCGGATTTCAGAGAAAATGGTGAAATAAACCGGATTGCTATTGGTATTGTTTTTCATTGGCACCTCCGGCTGATAAACTCATTACAGAGGTTAAGGGTATCGATGGGCTCGATGGCGATGGCGTCGGCGTGCATTTGGGAAAGGGTGGAGGAGGCGACACAGCCGCCGCCGAGAAGAATAAATACCCGGTCCCTGAGCCCGGCGGCGCAGATGGCCTGAATCGTTTGTTTCATGGATTCTCTGGCAAAATGCATCATACCGCTCATGAGAACGAGCTGGGGCTGGTAGGTGCGGATGGCCTTTACAAATGCCTGGGGAGTCACATTGCTTCCCAGGTCGATGACGTCGAAGCCGTCGGCGGAAAGCAGACCGGCCACGATATCCTTGCCAATATTGTGGATATCGTTTTCGGCGACGCCGATTAAAATCCGCCCTTTTTTCTGGGCGTTGGGGCGCTGCAGACTGTCGGTCAGCAGACTGAGGGCAAAGTGGCAGAAAGTTCCGGAGTAGATAAGGTCGGCGATAAAGTACTCTCCTTTTTCGAACTGTTCCTTGACTTTATTGAGCCCCTGGTTTAAGCAGGTTTGAATGTCCCGCGAAGCGCATCCCTCGCTAATCAGAGCCTTTACATAAAATTGAACCTTTTCATCATCCAGTTTGGCAATGGCCTCAACGAGGCCTTCTTTTGCTGATTCTATCGTTGACATGGCGGAAATCCTTTCCCTATGTATTTGGTAACAGGCAGGCTTAGTAGGTCCGGGCTAAGAACGCATCGGTGATCGTCTCTCCGGGATTTACGATCAGGAAACGGTCAGGTTCCCAGGGACCGGTAAGCAGCAACTGTATATAAGCGGTGGTAGCCGGCAGTATCCGGCAGTCCAGGGAAAAGGCGTCGGCGATTTGCCTGGCCTGTTCCCAGAGGGCAGAAACGTCGTAACAGCCCGTATCCAAAAGCGCAATCCAATGATAGTGGGCAAACATGAGCTGAAAAATGCGTTTGGTCCGTTTCTCCCCGTATTTTTTTAAGGAACGCTGGTATTCGTTCCAGATATTGGATTCGCCCTTTAGCCATCCCTCGGTCAAAAAATAAGAGTCGTTCCAGGCAAGCTTGGCCCGGCAGCTTCCAAACAGCAAAGAAGCGCAGTCATCGACTCTGGGAATGATCAGGGACGCCTGTTTCGCCGCGAGACCGGAGATGGAATTACCGCAGAAGCCGGTGGCAAAAAGAATCCTGTCATAGCCGGTGGCGGAATCGATAATATCCTGGAGCGTCATGTTCAGTTTTTTCTTCATATTGTGAAGTCCGGCCTCAATCCAGACAATATCGTAGTGGACTTTGCATGCCTCCATAGCGGAAAGAAGCTCGTTTTCCGTGGTCCGGCAGCCAATAAGTAATGTATTCACAACGGTTCTCCCCTAAAGAATATAAGCGTTTTTTTCGTTATTCTTATCATATCGGGATTTACCGGAGAAGTCAAGGAGAGGATACATGGGGCTTTCCCCGGTCCGGCTCCTGTTCTTGAAAAAATTATTATAAAAATGCACAAAAAACAAAAGAAAATAACAGCATTTTGTTGAAAAATAAACAATCGATTGACAAGGCTATCCATCTTGTCTATACTAAATGGTATAGACGAGAGCGCAAGCTCAGAAGGAAATTCACGGACTAAAGAATGGGAGGATGAGGAATCGTGATTATTATCGGAGAAAAAATTAATGGAGCGATCCCTTCCGTAAAACAGGCCATCGCCGAGCGGAATGCGGATTTGATCAGACAGCGTGCGACCATGCAGGCGAAAGCGGGCGCTCACTTTATTGACTGTGCGGCCAGCACGGCGCCGGAGCTGGAGTACGATGCCATGGTATGGCTGATTGGTCTGATTCAGGAAGTGACGGAGGTGCCGATCTGTATTGACAGTCCCAATGCGAAGCTTCTGGCCAGACTTTTGGAGGAAGGTCATGTGAAGAAGCCCGGCATGGTCAACTCAGTCAATGAGGAGGGCGATAAATGTGAGACGATCTTTCCGCTGATTGCCGGTACCGACTGGAATGTGGTTGGGCTTACCTGCGATAGGGAAGGAATTCCGTCCCAGGTGGACAAGAAACTGGATATTGCCAAGCGGATTATCGATAAGGCGGTGAAGTACGGCGTGGCTCTGGATCATCTGCACATCGATCCCTGTGTTATGGCTCTTTCCACGATGCCGTCGGCCATGAAGGATTTTGAGGCTTGTATCGAAGGTATTCATGCTTACGCACCGGAGGTTAAGGTGACGGGCGCGATCTCCAACATCAGCTTTGAGATGCCCGCAAGAAAGTACGTGAATTCCAACTGTATGGCGTATGCCATCCGCGCAGGGCTGAATTCCGCTATCATGGATCCCTGCAATGTAGATATTATGAGCACGATTTATGCCTGTGAGGCGCTCTGTATGGTGGACAAGGGCGGAAGAAAATATAACCGCGCATACAGAAAAGGCCTGATCGGCGTGAAAAAATAAGAGGAGGTAGAAGACATGATTGATTTTGAAGAATTGGCTGAGGCTATGGGCGACCTGGATGAGGACGTGATGACCGAGATTCTGGAGCAGGTAATGGAGGAAGGCGGCGCACAGGCTCAGGAGGCTTTGGACGCCTGCCAGAAGGGTATGGATACCGTAGGTTCCCTGTTTGAGGACGGCGAGTATTTCGTAGGCGACCTGATTTATGCCGGCGAACTTATGACGAAAGCCGTGGAGATTTTGAAGGACGGCCTGATTACCGGCGACGGCTCCGGCGCAACCAAGACGAAGATGATTCTCTGCACCGTGAAGGACGATCTTCATGACATCGGTAAAAATATTGTGCGCTCTATGCTGGAAGCGGCTGGCTTTGACGTACTGGATCTGGGCATCGACGTTCCGGCAGAAAAAATTATCGAAACCGCCAAGGCGGAGGATATCCATATCATCGGTCTTTCCGGCGTTCTGACACTGGCCATCGATTCTATGAAAAATACCATCGACGCCATTACGGAAGCAGGAATCCGTGATCAGGTAAAGATCATCATCGGCGGCGCGCCGGTCAACGCAGAAGTGTGCGTACAGACAGGGGCAGACGCATGGGCCAGCAGCCCGCAGACAACTATCGACTATTGTAAGGCTTGGGCACAAACCGCATAAGAAACCTAGGGAGGGGTTGAGATGAGCAAAGAATTAAAAACAGCAGCATCCATTAGTACATTTACAAGATGGGCAGTAGTAGCAATTATCAGTTGCGGCGCTTACGTCGTATATCTTACTTATTTGGCGAGATACTCTTTTTATGATCAGGTAATCGACGGCCTGCAAATCACCAACAGCCAGCTTGGCGTTTTGTACGGTCTCTACGGAACGACGGCGACCATCGCTTATTTTCCGGGCGGCGTGCTGGCGGATAAGGTCCGGGTAAAATATCTGGCGACTCTTGGTTTTGCCATGAGCGCAATTTTGACCTTCTGGTATTCCACGGCTCCCAGCTATGGACAGTTAAAGATTATCTTTTTACTGTTTGGTCTTTGTACCACCTTTATTTTCTGGGGTATCCGTTATAAGGCAATCCGTCTGGTCAGCACCGAAGAGAATTACTCGACCAATATTGGTATTTCCTACGGAATTGTAGGTGTCGTGGGATTGGTAGTCAGCTTTATCTCCATCGCGATTTTTGAAGCGTTCGCCGATCCTACCGAAGGTTTCCATATCGTTTTGATGTTCTTCGCGGCAATCAATGCGGTATTTGCCGTTCTGTCTTTCCTGTTTATTCCGAAATTTGCGGATGAATTTTCAACAGAACGCAAAAAGTTCAATTTCAACGAGGTGGTACAGGCATTCAAACATCCCGGCGTATGGCTGACAACACTCTGTATGTTCTTCGTTTACACGATTTATACCTCCCTGGCTTATACGGTATCCTTCCTGACGGCCATTGGAGCAACCGCGGCTATCGCATCTATAGTAGGAACGATTCGTACATACGGCACCAGCCTGTTCTCTTCCCCGATCATCGGAGGAGTGGCTCAGAAGAAAACGCCTTCTTTGACCATCATCGTCTGTGGTATCATTACGGCCGTATCCCTGGTGATTATGGCGGTAGCGCCTAAGACCGCAGGATTTATTATTCCTTCGGTGGTGCTGATCATTGTGCTGTCCTTCTTCTTAAACGGCGCCTACGGCGTAACCTCTTCCATGCTGACCGAGACCAACGTACCGGTTGCCATCTTTGGTTCCGCTTCCGGTATCCTTTCCGTAATCGGATTCATTCCGGATATGTTTGTATCTCCGATTGCAGGTAAGTGGCTGGATACCTATGATACGGCCGGCGCTTATACGAGAATCTTTGCGGTTTTGGCAGTCAGCGCAGTTCTGGCAATACTGTGCGCGTATCTGGTAAGAGTTTACAAGAAGAAAACGATGCAGAAGGCATAATAATTTAATATTAATAGACAATAATTTAGAATAGTATAAAGAGGGTGATAACATGGAATTAGAAAAATTATTTTTTGACCAGAGCGATGCGGAATTTATTCATGAGCAGTCCTTAAAAGTTCTGGCTGAGACGGGCTGTGTATTTGATGAAGACAAGGCTCTGGAAATATTCAGAAAAAATGGCGCCAAGGTTGACGGAAGAACCGTATATTTTACCAGAGAACTGGTAGATAAGGCTCTCTCCACGGTTGTGGATTCCTTCGAGCTTTACCGGCCCGACGGTACCCTGTATGCTATGGGCAAGGGCAGCAAATGCATGTGTACGGCAGGCAGCCCGCCTTACATTCTGGATGATGGTAAGTTCCGTTTCTCCACGATGGACGATTATATCCGCATCTGTAAGCTGGTTCAGGGCAGCGACTGTCTGGATATGACCCATCTGAATTTATGCGACACATACGATATTGACAGAAATGAGCGTGCCTACCATATGATGGCGGCTCTTCTGAAATATACGACGCTGCCGATCTCCATCACGGCGCTAATGACCGCCAAGGAAGACACCGGTATGGTGGCAGGCAGACTGATTGATATGGTATCCCAATTTGTGGGAAAGGAGAATGAGCATGTGCTCATCGGCTGTGTCAGCCCCATTTCCCCCCTGGCATATATTAAGGAAGCTTTGGATGCGCTGTACGTTTATTGCGAGCGCAATCAGCCCATTCAGCTTGCCGCCTGCTCGCTGCCGGCGCTGACCAGCCAAGCTTCCATGCTGGGGACAATTATTCAGAACAACGCGGAGCTTCTGGCGGCTATCGTGCTGATTCAGTTGATCAAACCGGGCCTGCCGATTTTCTATGGAAATACCTCTACCTCTACGAATTTGAGAAAGGTTTCCATGTCCCTCGGCTCCAGTGAGACCGCTTTGATCTCTCTGGCAACGGCGAAAATGGCCAAGTTCTACCATATGCCGTTCCGTACCTCCGGCGCTCTGAATGACGCCATCGATATCGATTTCCAGGCTGGTGTGGAGTCCACGCTGAACCTGATGTGCGGCGCCTTGAGCGATGTGGATTTGATCTACTTTGCAGCCGGTATGTTGAGCGGCTTCAACGTAACCTCACTGGAAAAATATGTGGTGGACGAGCAGTTGATTAAGATGGTGAAACGTCTCTATACGGGCGTAGCCATTGATAAAAAGAAAGACTACACGGCGGAGATCAAGAAGGTTGGTCCGCGGGGAACCTTCCTATACGGAAGAACGCCGAAGGAATACCGCAAGGAGCATTTTGTTCCGGATATCTTCGTGAAACAGGACTACAAGGCTTGGGAAACCGAAGGCAGCGTAAGCATCAAGGACAGAGCTTCAGAGGTAGTGAAGAAACGTCTGGAAAGCTACAAAGCGCCGGACCTTTCCGCTGAACAATTAAAAATCATTGAACCGTATCTGTGATTTTGCATAACTGATAATCCATAAAAGGTGGAGGCAATCCGTCGGGATTGCTTTCACCTTTTCCAAAGCTGGAGGATTGGCTTAGAAAATGATTGAATACAGACATGTGACGAAATATTATGGAAACCAGGAAATTATCAAGGACGTCAGCTTTTCTGTCGAAAAGGGAGAATTTCTCGTGCTGATCGGACCTTCGGGCTGCGGAAAGACCACGACGATCAAGATGCTGAACCGGCTGATTGACGCCTCCGGAGGAACCATTCTGATCGATGGGGTCGATAATAAAGAAATCGATTTGATACAGCTTCGGACCTCCATCGGTTACGTGATACAGCAGATCGGTCTGTTTCCCAACATGACGGTGGCGGAGAATATCTCCGTGGTACCGAAGATCATGGGCTGGGATAAGGAAAGAACCTTAAACCGTGTTAAGGAGCTGCTGGCTATGGTACATATGCCCTATGAGGAATATGGCAAAAAGTATCCCCGGCATCTATCCGGCGGGCAGCAGCAGAGAATCGGCGTACTGCGGGCCCTGGCGGTGAACCCGCCGATCATTATTATGGATGAACCCTTTGGCGCCCTGGACCCGATCACCAGAGAAATCCTCCAGTCTGAGGTGAAAAAAATCCAGAGAGAGTTACAGATTACCGTTCTTTTTATTACCCATGATATGCATGAGGCCATGAAGCTGGCGGACCGGATTATTTTTATGAGCGATGGTAAAATTTTGCAGCAGGCAACGCCGAAGGAGATGCTTCTTCATCCGGCCAGCGAGGAGATTTCCCGCTTTATGTCCCTTCAGGAGGTAAGTATGCGGGAGGGCCAGATGACGGCGGAGGATTTGATGGAACCCCTGAACGGCGAAGTTTCTTTATCACCAAAAACGTCCGTCTATGCCAGGGAAAGTCTTACGGAAATTGGACAGCGGATGGATTTGTCCGGTATCGATCAATTATATGTAACGGATGGGGACGGCAGGGTGATCGGCGTTATCACCGTGGAAAGTCTGATCCGTCATTTTACAAAGCAGGTGTGATATGCAGGAATTTTGGAGTAAATATGGGCAGAAGCTTCTTATAGCTACCATGGAGCACATCGTTTATGTGCTGTTGTCTGTGGGGATTGCGGCGGTGGCGGCGCTTTTGCTGGCGGCGGCATTTTCCCGTTTTAAGAAGGCGGCGAGGATACTGATGCCGCTGATTAGTGTATTTCAGACGGTACCCGGCATTGTATTTATCGGACTTTTGATGTTTCGGTTCGGAATGACGGAATTGACGGTGGTGCTGGCGCTTGGCATTTATGCGGTGTTCCCGATTCTCAAAAATGCCTATCAGGGCTTGATTGAAATCGACGAAAGCTACATCGAGGTGGCGCGCGGTCTGGGAATGAATAAGAGACAAATTTTTTTCCGGGTGGAAATACCGATGGCCATGCCGGCTATTTTTTCCGGCCTTCGGATGTCCCTGATCTACACGGTGAGCTGGGCGATTCTGGCCGCCATGATCGGACAAGGCGGACTCGGAGAGTTTATTTATAGAGGAATCGACGCCAATGTGAAGGAATATATCGTGATCGGTTCGATTCCGATTGCCATCCTGGCTATTCTGTTTCGTCTGCTCATCGACGGATTGGAGAAAAAGGTGGTTTCCAAGGGGCTTCAAAAGGAATAAGAGGAAATAGATATGACTTGGGAAATGGTTTTTGAGCATTTATATCTGGTAATCGTATCGTGCGTTTTGGTGGTGCTTATGGGCGTGCCGCTGGGAATTTTTACCTATTATCATCCCCGGTTCGGCAAGGTGATTTTAACGGCAGTGGATTTGATCCAGACGGTTCCGGTTCTTGCCATTATGGGACTATTGATGGCCGTATTCGGCGCCAACTCCGTAACCACCATTATTGCCATGGTTTTCTATCTGCTACTGCCGATTGTGAGAAATACTAATACGGGGCTAAACAGCGTGCCCGCGGTGCTTTTGGAGACAGCCGACGCCATGGGGATGAACCGGCGCCAGCGTTTAAGGAGCGTGGAATTTCCGCTGGCTTTTCCCTTTATTTTGACGGGTATCCGCATCGCCGTGGTGACGGCGGTGGGCGTGGCCGTATTCGGAACCTTTGTGGGCGGCGGCGGTCTCGGCAGTATTCTCTACCGGGGCATCCGGATTCAGAATATGGAGCTTATTGTAAAAGGAACATTGACGCTCATGGTAATGTCGGTGCTTTTCGACTATCTGCTCGGATGGGTCGAGAAAAGACAGGAGGGATATTATGAAAAGACAAACGGGTAAATGGATGATGGGAATCCTTAGTCTGCTGCTGGTACTTGGACTTGCAGGCTGCGGCGGGGCTAAGAAGGGTACGGTGACGGTCATTGACGGTGATTTTGCGGAAATGCGGCTGTTTACGCAGGTTGCCAAGATTATGATCGAGGAAAAAACGGACCTGTCCGTAAAGGTTCAGGACTCCATGGCCAGCAGTCTGGCTTTTGAGCAGATTAAAAATGGAAAAATGGATATCTATATGTCCTATGATGGTTCCCTTTTGACGGCTTATCTGGGTAAGGACCCGTCGGAGGTTCCCGAAGGAACGTCTCTTTATGATTACGCCAATGAGCTGGGAAAGGAAACGGCCAATGTCATGCTGACTCCCAAGCTGGGCGGCCAGAATACCTATGTGGTGGCGGTTACAGCGGCGGTGGCCGAGGAATACAAGCTGTCGAAGGTGAGCGATCTGGTATCCTGTGCGCCTTCGTTGGTTTTCGCCGCAGAGCATGAGTTCTTTGACGAGGGTTCCAAGCATTTTGATTCCTTCGTATCCTACTACGGTCTGGATTTCAAAGAAAGCAATACCATCGACCGGGGACTGAAATATGCGGGTATGGATTCCGGAAATATGGATGCCACGATCGTATATTCCACCGACGGCCTGAATAAGAAATTTGGCCTCGTGACACTGGAAGATGATAAAAAGTTTTTCCCGGAGTATAACGGGGCCTATCTGGTACGGGCGGACCTCTATGAGGACTACCCGGAACTGGAAGCGGTTTTCCAGTCCCTGGAAGGAGTCTTTACAGATGAGGTATGTACGGAACTGAATTATCAGATCGATGTGGAAAACAAGGACCCCCAGGAGGTGGCGGAGAACTTTTTAAAGGAGGCAGGGTTGATTTAAGAGTTCAAATTACCCTACTCGCTTGACTTTTGGAGGAAAGCGTGCTATTTTTATAAATGAATAATTCATTCAGAATGAGGAGGCGGTATATTTGAATCAGCGAATTAAAGATATAGCCGATGCAGCTACACGTCTATTCCTCCAACAAGGCTATGCGAAAACGCAGATCAGCCATATCGCAAAAGCGGTCGGTGTCTCTGTCGGTACAATCTATCTTGACTTTACAGGAAAAAAGGAAATCATGCACTTTATTCTGAAATGCACCATGGACCCTTCATTTGTAGAGCATGAGTTTGAACGGCCCATCACAGATGATCTTTTCGCCGGATTGGAAAATGAAATCATCACCACTTTTGAAAAATCGGGGAATGATTTTGCTTCCCATCTTCAGGATAATCTGGCGGATTATGACTTTGAAACCCTTATTAGTGATGCGTTTGATATTCTGGCCCAGTATG